>NZ_JBFTNO010000009.1:0-32039 GCF_056397525.1 Arthrobacter sp. 05L45_2
CGCCGGGTCCGCGACGCCGTCCTGGCCTCCGGCCTGGCCACGAAATCCGTCCGGACCCTCGACAGGATCGCGGGGGAGTACGCCGGCCAGGCTGCCGCGGGCCGCGAGCCGCGGGAGCGTGCGGCGCTGTGGACCGCCGTCGCCGAGGCTGCCCGCGGCGGTGGCGACAACACTTACCGGATGAGCCTGAACAGCTACGTGCTCGCCGCCCGGCTGGAACAGGTTGCGGAGGCCGCCTCGGAGCGGCTGATCGGCATGAGCGACGGCCGCTACACCCTGCAGCACACCGATGCGAAGGCAGCGCGGGGGCAGAAATCCGGGCTTGGCCTGGAAGTGGTAGACCAGTGGACGGGCCAGCGGCGTGACACCGCCACGCTCTCCGGCGGCGAGTCCTTTATGGCTTCCCTGGCCCTGGCACTGGGGCTGGCCGACGTTGTGCAAATGGAGTCCGGCGGGGTGGACATCGAAACTCTCTTCGTGGACGAGGGCTTCGGCAGCCTGGACGAGCAGTCGCTGGAGCAGGTTATGGATGCGCTTGAGGGACTCCGGGACGGCGGCAGGGTGGTGGGGCTGGTGAGCCATGTGGCAGAGATGAAACAGCGCATCACCACGCAGCTTCAGGTGGTCAAGGGCCGCAACGGCTCCACCCTGCACGTCTCCGACGACGCCCTGGTCTAAACGCCCGGCAGGCGGCCATGTGAGGGCCGTGGCGCTCGGGTATCATTGAAGGGTTACCGGGTCGCGCGCATCGGGAGGAGGGACGATGCGCACCATTAAACGAACCCGGAATCATGAACCCTTCACCGTCTTCGACGACGACCCTTCCTGCCGACGTTCCCGCAGGTCCCGCCAGCGGCGGACGCTTCGCCAGGCTTCCCCTGCTCGCAGGACGCAGCTTTATCCCGCTGGGACTCTTCGCCCGGCTCCCACTGGCCATGCTGACCGTCGGCGCCCTGACCCTCGTCACAGCAGTCACCGACTCCTACGCAGTCGGCGGCGCCGCTGCCGGTGCCGTCGGCATCGGCTCCGCCCTGGGTGCCCCCGTCCTCGGCGCCCTCGCCGACCGGCTGGGCCAGCGCCCCGTCCTGCTCTTCTCAGCCGTCTTCAACACCGTGGCCGTCATCGCCCTGATTCTTGCCGCGTACCTGGTCCCGGGTGCCAGCGATCTCGCTGCCGCCGTCCCCGTGCTCGCCGCAGCCTTCGTGGCCGGCGCCAGCTGCCCGCAGGTCGGCCCGCTGGCCCGTGTCCGCTGGATGGCGCTGGGCTCCCGCAAGGGCGGCGCCGGCCAACCCGGCGATCTGGACACTGCGCTCTCCTACGAGAGCACCGCAGATGAACTGACGTTTGTGCTGGGCCCGGCCCTGGTGGGAATCCTCGCCAGCCTGCTTAACCCCTGGCTTCCGCTGGCCCTCGCCGCCGCACTAACCCTCACCTTGGTGCCCGCATTCGCCGTGCACCCCACGCACCGTGCGGTACCCCGAACTCCCGCGCGGAGCCGCGCCGCCGCCGCTGCCGCGCGGGAGCACCGGAAAACCCTTGCGCCGGGACAACGCGCCGCCAACACCGCGGCCGTGGCCCTGCCGGTCCTGGCCATGGTCTGCATGGGCACCTTCTTCGGAGCCACCCAGACCTCCCTGAGCTCGTTCTCCGCGAGCTTCGCGACATCCGAACTCGCCGGACTCCTGTACGCCGTCATGGGCCTGAGCTCGGCGGCCGCGGCATTGTCCGTGGCGTACTGGCCGCGGCGCTTCAGCGTCAACGCCCGCTGGCTGGCATGCGCGGCGCTGATGACGGGGCTGGCGGCGCTGCTGCTGGTGCCGACGACGGCGCTGCCGATGATCCTGGTGTTGCTGGTCCTTGGCCTTCCGGTGGGCCCGCTGATGGTCACGGTGTTCGCGATCGGCGGCGTCGTTGCCCCCGAGGGCAAACTGGGCACCGTGATGACAATGCTCGCAAGCGGCATCGTCGCCGGCACCGCCATTGGTTCGTCCATCGCCGGGCAGCTGGCCCAGACCTCCGGGTATTCGACGGCGTTCCTGGTTCCGGTCTGCGCCGCGGCGGCGCTGTTCCTGCTCGGTGCGGCTGCCGCCGTCGTGCTGCGCCGGCGCAACGCGACGGCGGCGGCCGCCTAGCTAGAGCTGCGAACCGAGCTTGAAGCCACGTTCCTCGCCGGGCTCACGGGTGTAGGCGAAGCCGTCGGCGCCGACCGTCACCGCCATCTCGCTGCTGTCGGTCCGGACAACCAGCGGCTGCGGGTTGCCGTCCAGGTCCAGGACCAGGGAGGCCTCGGTGTACCAGCTCGGGACCACGGGATTGCCCCACCAGTCGCGGCGCTGGTTGTCGTGCACGTCCCACGTCACCGTGGGGTTGTCCGGATCGCCCGTGTAGTAGTCCTGCGTGTAGATCTCTACCCGGTGGCCGTCCGGATCCAGGATGTACAGGTAGAACGCGTTGGACACGCCGTGCCGGCCGGGCCCGCGCTCGATCCGGTCCGAGATCCGCAAAGCGCCCATCTTGTCGCAGATCTGGATGATGTTGTGCTTCTCGTGGGTGGAGAACGCGATGTGGTGCAGCCGCGGGCCGTCCCCGCCGGTCAGGGCGGTGTCGTGCACGGTCTGCTTGCGGTGCATCCAGGCCGCGTACGTCACGCCGTCGGAGTCCTTGATGTCCTCGGAGACGCGGAAACCCAGGTCCTCCAGGTACTTCCGGCCCCGGGGGACATCCGGCGTGACCTGGTTGAAGTGATCCAGCCGGACCAGCTCGCCCGCGCTGTAGAGGTCGTAGCGCTGGGTGAGCCGCTCCACGTGCTCCACCTCGTAGAAGAACTCGTAGGGGAAGCCCAGCGGGTCCTCCACCCGGACCGCGTCGCCGATCCCTCGCGCGAAGCCGTCCTTGCGGCGCTCCGTGCGGCAGCCCATCTCCGCGAAGTAGGCCTCGGCTTTGTCAACGTCCCCGGGGGTGCGGACCCGGTAGGCAAATGCGGCGGCGGCGGCCACGGGGCCCTTGCGCAGGACCAGGTTGTGGTGGATGAATTCCTCGAAGGAGCGCAGGTAGATCGCGTCCTGGTCCTCGTAGGTGACGTGCAGGCCCAGCAGGTCCACGTAGAACGCGCGGGACTTCTCCAGGTCGGTGACCACCAGGTCCATGTAGGCGCAGCGGACAATATCCGGTGCGGGGGCCGTGGGGGTGATGATGTCGTTAGACATGGTGGGGACTCCTCTTTGAGTTCGCGGGTGAGTTCGCGGGTGAGTTCGCGGGTGGGGCGGCGGGGCGGGTCGGTGGAGGCGTCAGTGCGCCGCCGCGGCACCGAACTTCGGCGTGTGGACGTCGCCGAGGCTGATGTGGACGGCCTGCTGGTCGGTGTAGAAATCGATCGAGCGGTAGCCGCCCTCGTGGCCCAGTCCGGAGGCTTTGACCCCGCCGAACGGGGTCCGCAGGTCCCGGACGTTGTGGCTGTTGAGCCAGACCATCCCCGCCTCGAGGTTCTGCGAGAAGTTGTGCGCCCGCGTCAGGTCGTTGGTCCATACATAGCCGGCCAGACCGTAACGGGTGTTGTTCGCCAGGGCCAGCGCCTCGGCGTCGTCCTCGAACGGCGTAATCGCCACGACCGGTCCGAAGATCTCCTCCTGGAAGATCCGGGCATCCGGCTTCACGTCGGCGAAGACGGTGGGCGCAATGTAGTTGCCGGTGGGCAGGCCCTCCGGGCGGCCGCCGCCCGCCAGCAGGCGGCCCTCGGACTTGCCGATCTCCACGTACCGGGCGACCTTCTCGTAGTGCTCGGGATGGACCAGCGCACCCACCTCGGTCTTCGGATCGTGCGGGTCGCCCACCACGATGTTTTTGGCCCGCGCGGCGTATTTCTCGCAGAACTCCGCGTAGATGCCGCGCTGGACCAGGATCCTGGAGCCGGCGGTGCAGCGCTCGCCGTTGAGGGAGAACACCCCGAAGAGGGTGGAATCGATGGCCGCGTCGAGGTCCGCGTCGTCGAAGATGACAGCAGGGCTCTTGCCGCCGAGTTCCATCGAGAGGCCCTTGAGGTGTTCCGCGGCGTTGCGGAAGATCGTCTTGCCCGTGGTGGTTTCGCCGGTGAAGGAGATCAGGGGCACGTCCGGGTGTTTGACCAGGGCGTCGCCGGCTTCCTCGCCGAGCCCGTTGACCAGGTTGAACACCCCGTCGGGCAGGCCGGCGTCCTTGAAGATCTGCGCCCAGAGCGAGGCGGAGAGTGGCGTGAATTCGGCCGGTTTCAGCACCACGCAGTTGCCGGTGGCCAGCGCCGGGGCCAGCTTCCAGGACTCGAGCATAAACGGCGTGTTCCAGGGTGTGATCAGGCCTGCGACGCCGATCGGCTTGCGGTTGACGTAGTTGATCTGCGCGCCCGGGACCTTCATGGCGTCGTCGAACTGCGCCACGATGAGGTCCGCGAAGAAGCGGAAGTTCTCCGCTGCCCGGAGCGCCTGCCCCTTGGCCTGGGTGATCGGCAGTCCGGTGTCGAACGTCTCAAGCTGCGCGAGCCGGGTTTCCTGGGCCTCGACGGCGTCCGCGATCCTGTTCAGGACCCGGGCGCGCTCGCGCGGCTTCATCCGCGGCCACGGGCCCTCGGTGAAGGCCCTCCGTGCCGCGGCGACGGCGCGGTCAATGTCTTCCTTCTGCCCGGCAGCCGCGGTGGCGTAGGTCTCGTTGGAAACCGGGTCCAGGACGTCGAAGGTCTTGCCGCTGACGGAGTCGACGAATTCGCCGTTGATGTAGTGCTGGATGCGGGTGGGCAGCCCGTCCGGAATGTAGTGCTCGGCCATGGGGTTCAGTCCTTTGCTTCGGCGGTGAAGTGTACGGGCGGGTTACTGCGGGAGCCGGAAGCCGTCGACCGGCGTGAGGTACTCGCGGCCGGCTTCCATCAGTTCGTTGATCTTTTTCAGCCCGGCGTCGGTGGGCGTGATAAGCGGCGGGCGGACGTGGGCGGAGGAGATCAGCCCGGCCTCGGCCATCAGCCACTTGCTGGGSGCCGGGTTGGTCTCGACGAACAGGAGGTCCACCAGGGGGTGGACGCCGTAGTGGATTTTGCGGGCCGTCTCGAAGTCGCCCTCCACCCAGGCCCGGTACATGTCCGCGGAGGCCTTCGGCGCGATGTTCGCCAGCGCCGAGATGAAGCCGGCGCCGCCAATGGCCATAAGTGGCAGGCACAGCAGTTCGATGCCGGACCAGACCAGCAGGTCCTTGCCGGCGAGGTGCATCACGCGGGAGAAGTGCTCGAAGTCCTTGGTGGTTTCCTTGATTCCGACGATGTTCTCGAAATCGCGGAACAGCCGCGCCACGGTTTCGGGGGCCATGTCCACGGCGGTGCGGGAGGGCACGTTGTAGATCACGAACGGCATGTCGGGGAACTCGGTGGCGATGGTGGCGTACCAGCGGTACAGCGCCTCCTGCGTGGGCCGGGAGTAGTAGGGCGTGATGATCATCGACGCGTCCGCGCCGGCGTCGACGGCGGCCTGGGTCAGTTCCAGGGTTTCCTGCAGCTTGGCCGTGCCGGTGCCCGCCATAAAGGGGACGCGGTCGCCGATGGCCCCGGCGGTGGCGCGGATGGCGGCGGCACGTTCCTCGACGGACTGGGCGCTGGGTTCGCCGGTGGAACCGCCGATGGTGATGCCGGAGGAGCCGCTGGCGATCTGCCACTCCACCATGTTCCGCAGGCTGTCGTGGTCGACGTCTCCCGCCTCGGTGAAGGGGGTGAACATGGCGGCGAGGGAGCCTTTGAGGTGGAGCTGGGGATCGGAACGGAACTTCATTGTTTTTCCTTGTCGCTCGGGGCGGGGGCCGTAACGGCCCGCCGGGGTTCAGTGTGCGGTGGCCCGGTGGGCGAGATATGCGTCGAGGGTGGCGGCGCGGTGCGCCCTGGCGGCGCGTTCGACGTCGTCCGCCGGTGCGCCCGCTTCCAGCAGCCGCAGCAGTGCCTCATGTTCTTCCACCGACTGGCGGGCGCGGCCGGGCACGTAGCTGAAGGTGGAGGACCGCAGCGCCTGCAGCCGGTTCCAGCCGCGGTGCACCAGGTCCAGGATGTGCGGATTGGGGCAGTGTTCGAACAGCACCCCGTGGAAGTCACGGTTCAGGCTTGTGAAGCGGACGGGGTCGAAATCCGCCAGGCAGTCGCGCATGAGCTCGTTTACGGCACGGGCGCGGGCGATGTCGGCTGCGGATATCAGCGGTGCCGACAAGGCGGTTGCGGCGCCCTCCACAATCCCCAGCGTCTGCATGGTGTAGAGGTATTCGGTGGGATCGATACCGGCCACCGTGGCGCCGACGTTGCGTTCGAAGACCACCAGGTTTTCGGCTTCAAGCCGCCGGATGGCCTCCCGGACGGGCACCACGCTGAAGCCCAGGTCCTCGGCTATTTTGCCCAGCACCAGGCGGTAGCCGGGGGAGTACTCGCCGCTGAGGATGCCGGCCTTGACCGCGGCATAGGCCTGCTCGGACTTGCTGCCCGCGCCAGTTGGGGACGCTGCGCTGGCTGTGGAGGCGGCGCTGGTCATGGCGTCGGCTGCCCGTTGTCCGCGGACCACTCCCGGTACTTTTCCCGCCACTGGGCGTTCATCGGGTAGAGCCCGTCCACGCTGTGCCCGGCGGCAACCATGTGGGCGATGAAGGACTCCTCGGCCTCCTGGATGATGGCGTCGTCGGCCACTTCCCCGGCGATCGCCGGCGGGATCACGAGGATGCCGTCGGCGTCGCCCACGATGATGTCCCCGGGCTGCACGGTGGCCCCGCCGCAGGAGATGGTCAGGTCCACGTCCCACGGGATATGGCGCCGGCCCAGGACGGCCGGGTGGGCGTTTGCAAAGAAGGTGGGCATGTCCAGGGCGCCGACGGCGGTAACGTCGCGGACGCCGCCGTCGGTGATGACGGCCACGGCGCCGTTGACCTGGGCGCGCAGGGCCAGGATGTCCCCGACAGTGCCGGTGCCCTTCTCCCCGCGGGCCTCCATCACCAGGATCTCGCCCTCCCGGAGCGAATCAATGGCCCGCTTCTGGGCGTTGAAGCCCCCGCCGTGGGTCTTGAAGAGGTCCTCGCGGTTGGGCACATACCGGAGGGTCCTGGCCACCCCGACGACCGTGCGGTCCGGCCGGGTGGAGTGCAAACCATCGATGCTCACATTGTTCAGCCCGCGCTTACGGAGCTGCGAGCTCAGGGTGGCGGTCGCAACGGATTCCAGCTTGGCCTTCAGCTCGGGTGAGAGTGCCCCGGCGGGTGCGCTCTCGGCGGCGGGCGCGGATGCCTCGGCGGCGGGCGCGGGCTGGGCCGCCGGGGTGCCGTAAGCCTCGGCCCGCTGGGCTTCGTCGCTGCGCGGCTGGGCCCCGTAGCCGGCCAGCGGCACCGTCCCCTGGGCCGCCGTCGTGGTCAGCCGGCCCGTGCTGAGCCCGGACGCGGGGGCGTCCACCTCCACTTCCATCACGTCGCCGGGCTGCGCGACCGAGGCGCCGGCGGGTGTGCCGGTCAGGATGATGTCGCCCGGTTCCAGGGTGAGGAGCTGGGAGAGGTCCGCCACCAGCTGGCTGAAGGGGAACAGCAGGGTGCCGGTGGAGTCCTCCTGGACCAGCTCGCCGTTGAGCCAGGTGCGGATCCGCAGGCCGGCGGGGTCCAGGCCGGCCGCCGGGAGGAGTCCCGGGCCCACCGGGGTAAAGCCGTCGCCGCCCTTGGAGCGGAGGTTGGAGCCTTTGTCCGCGTAGCGGAGGTCGTAGACGCCGAGATCGTTCGACGCGGTCACGTGGCCAACGTACTGCCACGCCTCGTCGGGGGCGACACGGCGGGCCCGGGTGCCGATCACCAGGGCCACTTCACCCTCGAAGGCGAGCAATTCGCAGCCGGCGGGACGTTCGACGACGCCGCCGGTCAGGCTGAGCGAGGAAGAGGGCTTGAGAAAGTAGGACGGCTGGTCCGGGGTGCGGCCGCGCTGGGCGGCACGGCTGGGGTAGTTGATGTGCACCGCGATGACCTTGCCGGCGGCGGCCAGGCCGTCCTGCGACAGCTGCTCCATCGCATCCTCCTCATTGAGTATGAAATCGTATACGATACAAAGCTGCCTGAGCGGGAGCCGGTTGTCAAGGAAGCCACCTCTGCGGCCGGGGCGTTCAGCCCAGCTGGGCTTCGATGCGCGCGGCGCTCGCGGTCAGGGCGGCGGCCACCTCGTCGGGATCCTGCGCGGCGCGGATGTAGACAACCGCCAGCGCCGCGGGCCGGCCGCCGGGAACCTGGATCGGCACCGCTAGGGAGGAAACGCCGGGGATCACTTCATCGTGGCTGGCGGCATAGCCCCGCCGGCGGGCTTCGGTCGCCTCGGAGCGGTAGGGGACCCCCGGGGCGAGGCGGTGCCACTCGGGCTCGGTGAGGGCCGACTGGATCGCGATGCCGGGGGCCCCGGCGTTGATCGGGTGCCGGGATCCGGGGTGCTGCACGACGGCAGGACCCGTGTGGCGGGGGTCGACCGTCACGAGGGTGACGCAGTCCTCCCGGTCCCAGACGGCCACAAAGGCGCTCATGGTGAGGGCGTTGGCCAGCTGCGTAAGTTCTGGCAGGGCCGCGGTCTGCAGGCTGCGCGCCACCCCGCGGGCCAGGACTGCGAGTCCGGGGCCAGGCTGGACCCGGCCGCCGTCGTCGCGGACCAGCAGCGAGTGGTCCTCGAGGGTGCGCAGGATGCGGTACGCGACCGACCGGTGAACGCCAAGGGCATCGGCGAGTTCGGCAATGGTGAGCGGCTCCGCGGCATCAGCCAGGATTTCCAGGGCCCGGATGCCGCGGGAGAGCGTCTGGGACGGTGAGGCCTGGGCGCTGCCGGCGTTCGGGGTCATGCTGTCCATCCTAGGCGGGGAGCGGGCGGCCGGGCAGCAGCCCGGCGGTGGACCCTTGTGCTCGGGGTCACTCTCACGTAGCGTTCCATATAGGAACTGTCTGTTCAAATATAGAACGCGCAGGTAGCGCATGGGAAACGCGCCGCCGCCGCGGCGGGTGGTCGGGTCCCGACGCGGCGTCCGGTCATCCGGCTGGCGCGGGTCGGCGTCATTTTCGGCACAAAGCGGAGTGTTTCCGCCGGAGTGTGTGATTTATCACACGCTTCGGGGTAGTATCGCGGATACCAACTGACCGTTCGATCAGTAATTCAAGAGGCATTCACCAAGTCACAACGCACCCACCCGGGCAGTACCTCTGCCCCCAGCAACGGAGTTCCAATGACCGCAACTTCAACCGTCGATTCAGCGACGGGCCCCAGCAGCAAACATGAGGAGCGCAAGGTCCTCGCCGGGACGCTGGTCGGTACCACCATCGAGTGGTACGACTTCTTCATCTTCGCCCAACTGACAGCAACGCTGCTCTCACCGCTCTTCCTCGCTCCGCTGAACTCATCCAATCCCGGCCTGGCACAGATCCTGTCCTTCGCCCTGATCGGTATCAGTTTCCTGTTCCGGCCGCTCGGCGCCATCATCGCAGGCCACCTCGGCGACCGGCTGGGCCGCAAAGCGATGCTGGTCTTCACCCTGGTCATGATGGGTGCCGCCACTGCCCTGATCGGCATGCTGCCCACCTACGGCCAGATCGGCGTCTGGGCGCCGATCCTGCTGATCACCCTGCGCATCATCCAGGGCTTCTCCGCGGGCGGCGAATGGGGCGGAGCTGCCCTGATGGCCGTCGAACACGCCCCGCTGGGCAAGCGCGGCCTCTTCGGCGCGTACCCGCAGATCGGCGTCCCCGTCGGCATGATCCTCGCCACCGGCCTGCTGTACTTCCTCAACACCGGCATGTCCAAGGAAGACTTCGCCGCGTGGGGCTGGCGGGTGCCGTTCCTGCTCTCCATCGTGCTGATCGTCGTCGGCTACCTGATCCGCCGAGCCGTGGCCGAGAGCCCGGTCTTCAAGGAGATGCAGGACCGCAAGGAAGAAAGCAAGGCCCCGCTCGGCGAACTTATCCGCAAGCACAAGAAGGCCGTGCTGTACTCCACGATGATCTTCATCGGCAACAACGCCGCCGGTTACCTGCTGATCGCGTTCTTCATCTCTTACGCCACCAAGTCGCTGAAGATGCCCACCCCGCAGATCCTGCTGGCCACCACGCTGGCGTCGTTCGGCTGGCTCATCTTCACCCTGGTGGGCGGCTGGCTTTCGGACCGGATCGGCCGGGTCAAGACCTTCCTGATCGGCTACGGAATCGTCTTCGCCTGGATGATCCCGATGTTCGCCCTGATCGACACCAAGGACATTGTGCTCTATGGCGTCGCGCTGTTCGTACTGACCATCGGGCTCGGCCTGTCCTACGGCCCCATGTCCGCCATGTATGCCGAGATGTTCCCGGCGAACGTCCGTTACTCGGGCATCTCCATCGGCTACGCTTTCGGCGCCATCCTCGGCGGGGCCTTCGCGGCCACCATCGCCGAGGCCCTGCTGCAGGGCACGCACTGGACCGGTTCCATCGGCATCTACATCATGATCCTCTGCGTCATTTCGGCCGTCGGCGTCGTCCTGGCCAAGGAGACCCGCGGGCGCCCCTTGGGCGTCAGCAGCCACCACTAGCCCGGACAGCCCACAAACGCGGGGCCACGTGCCGCCCATCCGGAATTTCGGATGGGCCGCCCGTGGCCCCGCGGTGCTTTAACGCTGAAGAACTAGACGCCCAGGAAGCTGATGGCTCCTTGCTTGAAGGCCCGGCTGGTCACTGCGTTGGTGTGGTTCCGGCCGGGGAGGATGAGCTGTTCCACCATGGCTCCGGCTTTCGCGCCCAGGGCGGCCAGTTCCGGCATCGATGCGGCCCGCTCGTCCTTCTCGCCGGCCACCAGCAGCATCGGCATCGGCGGAACGGCCTCGGCCGGGTCGAACGGTTCGTCCTTGATCGCCTCGACCAGCGAGAGCAGCGCGAAGATGTTGTTGCTCGGCAGCAGCTGCGCCATCTTCAGGAGCCCGGCGGTGGATTCATCGGCGATCGGCGTTCCGTCGGCCAGGTAGTGCTGCGCCGCGACCAGGTCGAACTCGGCCAGCGGATCGGCGACGTTGGGGCCGCCCAGGACCAGCCGGTGGACCAGCTCATGCTGAGTGGCGCCGAATTCCCACGCCAGCCGCGATCCCAGGGAGTAGCCGATGACGTCCAGGCCGCTGGCGGGGTCCCCGTCACGCAGCGGGCGGGCGCCGGCGTCGAACGCAATCTGCAGGAGGTCCGCGCGGATTCGGCTGGGGGAGTAGGAATCGCGGTCCTCAGGGGCGCCGCTGCGGCCGTGGCCGGGCAGGTCCACCGTGATGACACGCCGGCCGGCCTCGGTCAGTGCGCCGATCCAGCCTGTGTCCTCCCAGTTGAGCTTGGCGGAGGAGGAGAAGCCGTGCAGCAGCAGGACCGGCCGGAGCCCGGCGTCGTCCTTGGGGTCGTGCACCGCCACAAACAGCTGCGGGTCGGTGCCCTCAACGGTGTGCGAATGCTGTTCGCCGGTGTGCCTGCCGCTCATGGTGTCAGTCCTCATCAAGTACGGCGCTCAGGCGGACCCGGCGCTTCGGTGCCTCTTCCTTCGGTACCCTGCCCACGATGCCGGCCGTATTGTCCGGCACCTCGAACACGATCAGCGGCTCGCCAACGTTGATTTTCTCACCCGGTTCGCCGTGAATACGCACTACCTTACCCGCCTGCGGGCTCGGCAATTCGACGGCGGACTTGGTGGTCTCAACCTCCACCAGCGGCTGGTTCCGCTCCACCTGGTCCCCGGGCGAGACGAGCCATTCGAGCACGGTCGCCTCGATCAGGCCCTCGCCGAGGTCAGGCAACGGAAAGGAAATTTCAGCCACGTTTGTACTCCAATACTCGCTGGATGCCGAAGAGGATCCGGTCTATGTTCGGGATGTATTCGTCCTCGAGGTCACCCGAGGGGTAGGGCACGTCGAAGCCGGTCACACGCTCCACGGGCGCCTTAAGGGTGTTAAAGCAGCTTTGGGTGATCAGCTGCGCCACCTCGGCGCCCAGGCCGGAGGTCAGTGGCGCCTCATGGACGACGACGGCGCGGCGCGTCTTGCCCACGGAGGCGGCCAGGGCCGCGGCGTCGATCGGCTTGAGCCAGCGCAGGTCCAGGACCTCGACGTCGATGCCGTCCTCCGCGGCCAGCTCCGCCACCTGCAGGCAGCGGGCCACCATGGCGCCCCAGGCCACCAGGGTCAGGTGCCGGCCCTCCCGCATGAGCTTGGCGCCGGTCGGAGCTCCGCCGTCGGCGTCGCCCTGGGCCAGGTCCACCTCGCCTTTTTGCCAGTAGCGGGACTTCGGTTCCATAAAGATCACCGGGTCCGGGCGCGTGGCGGCGTACTTGAGCAGGTGGTAGGCCTCGTGCGGGTTCGACGGCGAGACCACCTTGAGCCCGGGTACGTGGGCGAAGAGCGCCTCGAGGCTCTCGCCGTGGTGTTCGGGGGCGCGGATGCCGCCGAAGCTGGGGACCCGCAGGGTGATCGGCATCGGCATGGTCCCGCGGCTGCGGTAGTTCATTCTGGCAATCTGGCAGACAATCTGGTTGACGGCCGGATAGGCGAAGCCGTCGAACTGGACCTCGGGGATGGGGTGGAAGCCCGCCATGGCCAGGCCGACGGACATGCCGAGGATGCCGGACTCGGCCAGCGGTGTGTCGAAGACCCGCTCCGCACCGTGTTTGGCCTGCAGGCCGTCGGTGATCCGGAAGACGCCGCCCAGCTGGCCGCAGTCCTCGCCGAAGATGACGGCCTTCGGGTTCTCGGCCAGGACCTCGTCCAGGGCACGGTTCAGGGCCTGCTGCATGGACATCACAGTGCCGGGCGCCGGGGTGCCGGCGCTGGTGCCGCCGGCCGCGCGCGGGCTTTCAAGCATTGAGTTAGACATGTTCGGACTCCTCGCGCCAGTTGGCGGCCTGGGCCTGCAGGGCAGGGGTGGTTTCCTGGAAGACAAGGTCGAACATCTCGGCGCCGGGGCGGGAGCCCAGGGCCTGGATGCCGGCCCGGATCTGTTCCTCTTCGGCCTTGGCAGYGGCCAGGGCCTGCTCGAAAAACGCCTCATCGGCGAGGCCGTCTGCCAGCAGCCGACGCTTGAGGCGGGCCAGCGGGTCCTCGCCGGCGCCGGTCCGTTCCTCATCGAGGGACCGGTAGCGGCCGGGGTCATCGGACGTGGAGTGCGGGCCGCGGCGGTACGTCATCGCCTCGATCAGCACCGGGCCGTTCCCGGACCGGGCGTGCGCGAAGGCGCGGCGGGTGGCCTCGACGACGGCGACGACGTCGTTCCCGTCAATCTGCAGGGCCGGGATGCCATAGCCGGCGGCGCGTGCGGCGACCGAGCCGCCGGCCACCTGGCGCTCGGTGGGGACGGAGATGGCCCAGCCGTTGTTCTGGACGAAGAAGACCACCGGGGCCTTCATCACTGCGGCGAAGTTCATCGCCTCGTGGACATCACCCTGCGAGGATGCGCCGTCGCCGAAGTAGGTCAGCGCAACGCCGGTGGTGCCGTCGGCGGTAGCGGAAAGGGTCTGGCCGTGGGCCCAGCCGACGGCGTGCAGCACGGACCCGGCGACGACGGCCTGGATCGGGGCCAGCCGGGATTCCATCGGATCGTAGAGGCCCCCGTGCCAGGTGGCCTTATGGGTGGACATGTACCCCACCATGTCCACGCCCATGGTGCGGGCGACGCCCATCTCGCGGTAGGTCGGGAAGACGAAGTCGCGGGCGGTATCCACAACGTAGCCGCTGCCCACCTGGGCCGCCTCCTGGCCGAGTTCCGGGGCGTAGCCGGGGATGATGCCCTGCCGCTGCCAGGCGATGGCCGAGGTGTCGAGGTGCCGGACGGCGACCATCAGCGAATACAGCTCGCGGAGCTGGGCGGGGCTAAGCGGCCCGGCGTCGTCGCCRGGAACCGCGAGGGGGAGAGTGTCCATGCCTGTGACCCTAGTCACGGACGCCGGGCTGGGCAATCAGCTCAGGATGTATTGACCATTCTGCACAAACCTGCCCAGCCCGGCGGTATCGCGCATAGCAATTTGTTTACTACGGCGGATACCCGGGGACTAGTCGGAGGTGCGGGTCCTCGCGACGCGGGCGCCGATCCAGCAGGCGGCCGCGATCCCGGCGATCAGGGCGATGGTGCTGAAGAGCTGCCTGCTGCTCTCCGGGCTGCTGAAGCCGACGGCGAAGATCAGGGCGAGGAGGACCAGCCCGAAGATGGTCAGGCCGGGGAAGCCCTTCATCCGCAGGGGCAGTTCCGTGCCTTCCCGGTCCGCCCGGCGCCGCAGGATCAGCTGCGAAACCAGCGCAGAGCCCCAGACCACCAGGCAGGTGGAGCCCACCAGCTGGAAGAGGGCGGGCAGGACCCGGTCCGGGAACAGCAGTTCCAGGACCGCGGCCAGGAACCCGAACGCCACGGAAATGCTGACGGCAATGACCGGCACGCGCGCCTTGTTCAGCCGGGACAGGAACCGCGGTGCCTCGCCGCGCTCGGAAAGCGAGTAGGCCATCCGGGAGGCACCGTAGAGGTTGGCGTTCAGCGCGGAGAGCAGCGCGACGACGGCTACCAGGGTGATGGCCGTTCCGGCGCCGGGGATGCGTGCCAGGTCCAGGACGCCGGCGAACGGCGACTTCAGGGCGGCCGAGGTGGTGGGCAGGACGGCCGCGATGACAAAGACGGAGCCGATGTAGAACACCAGGATCCGCCAGACCACCGTGCGGATTGCGTGGCCCACGCTGCGGGCCGGGTTCTCCGTCTCGGCCGCGGCCACACTGACGATTTCCGTGCCGCCGAAGGCGAAAATCACCACGAACAGGGCCGTCGCAATGCCGCCCAGGCCGGCGGGGGCGAAGTTGGTGGTGATGTTACCCAGTCCGGGGCTGGCCACGTCCGGCAGCCAGCCGAAGAGGAGGGCGGCGCCGATGGCCAGGAACACCAGGATGGCGGCCACCTTGAGGATGGCGAACCAGAATTCGAATTCGCCGAAGTTCTTCACGCCGGCGAGGTTGATGGCCGTGAACACCGCCATAAAGACCAGGGCGAGTCCCCAAACCGGAATGGCGGGCCATACAGTGAACAGGAGGCCGGCCGCACCGAGGGCCTCGGCGGCGATGACCACCACAAGCTGGAGCCACCAGAGCCAGCCCACGGTGGCACCGGCCGTTTTTCCCATGGCCTTTTCGGCGTAGACGGAAAACGCGCCGCTGTTGGGGTTGGCGGCGGCCATCTCGCCCAGGGCCCACATGACCAGGATGATCAGTGTTCCCGCGACGAGGTAGGAGATCAGGACGGCCGGACCGGCGGCCTGGATTCCGGCCCCGGATCCGAGGAACAGGCCGGCGCCGATGGCGCTGCCGAGTCCCATCATGGTGAGCTGGCGGGGCTTCATGCTGTGGCCGAGTGTGGGGGCCGGGCGCTCCGCGGTGGACTTCATTGTCATGCTTGCGAACCTTCTTACGGTGATGGAGTTGTCCTTTTGGGACCATTTGAATTTACCGTCCCCGGGGCGTGTTTCCGGACCGCGCGCGTGAGAGCATGGTTGCAGTTTGTTGATAAACCGGCCCGAATCGTGACGATTTGTGCTGTTGATTCCCGCAGGCAAGGACCCGGATATGAATGTTGACCCGCTGGACGCGAAAATTGTCCGGTTCTTCACGGACTCGCCCCGGGCCTCGGTCCTGGAGGCGTCCCGGGTGCTCAAGGTTGCCCGCGCCACCGTGCAGTCGCGCCTGGACAGGATGCAGGACAGCGGCGTCATTGGCGCCTGGGTCCCGCAGCCGGACCCGGCGCACTTCGGATATCCGGTGGTGGCCTTCTGCTCCCTGACCATCAACCAGGACCTTGGGCATGATGCCGTCGTGGAGGCCCTGGCGCGGATCCCCGAACTCATTGAAATCCACACCGTCTCCGGCAGCTCGGACCTGATGGCGCGGATCGCGGCGCGCTCCAACCCGGACCTGCAGCGGGTTCTGGACGCCATGATCGCGACCCGTACGGTGTTGCGCTCGTCCTCGGTGATCGTCCTCAATACCCATTTCGAGGGCCGGACGCTGCCGCTGCTCGAGGCCGCTGCCCGCGGTCAGTAGTTCCCGCCGGAACCGGCTCTCCGCAATATTTGGTGCCGCGCCGGCGCCGTCGTAGAATTAGTTCTAGTCAAAGTGACTATAACTACTCCGGCGGTCAGGCCGGAACCGTCCGGGCAGCCGTTCCCACCACGGCCCGGGCCCCGGAACGCGGGGGTCGATCTCCATCTACACCTCTCCAGCCAACGTCTCCGAGCGCCAGCTCGCGCCGCCGTCGCTGGCCATCTCCACGGTGATTTTCGCCCTGCGGCCCAGCGAGCGCTCCGGCCGCCCCACCCTGTGGATCCCCCTGGTGCGCAGAATCAGGGAACCGTTCAAAGGGCTCTGGGCGCTGCCCGGCGGACCGCTGACCCATTCGGAATCGTTGCAGGACGCCGCGTCCCGCAACCTGCGTGAGACCACCGGGCTTGCCCCCAATTACCTTGAGCAGCTCTATGCGTTTGGCGGCCTGCACCGCTCACCCTCGCAGCGGGTGGTGTCGATCGTCTACTGGGCGCTCGTCCAGCCCACGGAGGCCGCCCTCGCCGACGAATCCGAAAACGTCCGCTGGTTCCGGGCAGACCGCCTCGGCGAGCTGGCGTTCGACCACAACACCATCGTCGACTACGCCCTGTGGCGGCTCCGCAACAAGATGGCCTACGGCTCCATCGCCTACCACCTGCTCGGCGAATACTTCACCCTCGGTCAGGTCCGCGAAGTCTACGAAGCCGTCCTGGACCGCGAACTGGATCCGGCCAACTTCCGCCGCCAGATCAAGGCCACACCGGAGATCGAAGAAACCGACGAATACCTGCAGGGCGGCAAACACCGGCCTCCCCGTCTTTACCGCTTTACCGGCCGCCCCGGCCTTGACCCAGACAACAGGAGCACACCATGAGCAGCGTCAACACGGCGATCCAGCTGATCACCCGCGACCAGGCCGAACGCAGCACGCCGGGCTCCACCTGCAGCCCGGCCCTGGCCCGCGGCCCCTGGGACTTCGACCTGGCTGAAGCCCTGGCCGGCGTGCCCGCCTACGGCCCGGGCGCCTCCGTGGCCGACGTCGCTCCGCCCTCGACCCCCCGGCAGGGCCAGCTCCCGGAGGAATACCGGCTTGCCGGCGACGCCGAACTCGACGCCCGGATCCGGGCCGCCAAGGCTGAGCTGGGGGACCGCGCCGTCATCCTGGGCCACTTCTACCAGCGCGACGAAGTGGTCGAATACGCCGACTTCGTGGGCGACTCCTTCCAGCTTGCCAACGCCGCCCTGACCCGGCCGGACGCGGAGGCCATCATCTTCTGCGGCGTGCACTTTATGGCCGAAACGGCGGACATCCTCTCGGCCCCGGACCAGGCCGTCATCCTGCCCAATCTCGCCGCCGGCTGCTCCATGGCCGACATGGCTGACATCGACTCGGTCACCGAATGCTGGGAACAGCTCGAGGAACTGTTCGGCACCGAGCCCGACGCCGACGGCCGGGTTCCGGTCATCCCRGTCACCTACATGAACTCATCGGCCGCGCTGAAGGGTTTCTGCGGCGAGCACGGCGGGATTGTCTGCACCTCGTCCAACGCGGCCACGGTGCTGGAATGGGCGTTCGAACGGGGCCAGCGGGTGCTGTTCTTCCCCGACCAGCACCTGGGCCGCAATACCGCCAAGGCCATGGGCGTGCCGCTGGAACAGATGCCCATGTGGAATCCGCGCGAAGACCTCGGCGGCAATACCGTGCAGGACCTTGAAGACTCCCGGGTCATCCTCTGGCACGGCTTCTGCTCGGTGCACAAGCGCTTCAACGTGGCCCAGATCGAGAAGGCCCGCGCCGACTTCCCGGGCGTGCAGGTCATCGTCCACCCGGAGTGCCCCATGGAGGTGGTCGACGCAGCCGACTCCGCAGGTTCCACCGACTTCATCCGCAAGGCCATCGCCGCCGCCACCGAGCCCACCGTGTTCGCCGTGGGCACGGAGATCAACCTGGTCAACAGGCTGGCCGCCGAGTATCCGCAGCACACCATCTTCTGCCTGGACCCGGTGATCTGCCCCTGCTCCACCATGTACCGGATCCACCCCGGCTACCTCGCCTGGGTCCTGGAAGCCCTGGTGCGCGGTGAGGTGGTCAACCGCATCACGGTGGCGGACGGCGTCGCCGCCCCCGCCCGGGTTGCCCTCGAGCGGATGCTGGCGGCGCGGCCGTGACCAGGCGGCTGGTGGTTGTCGGTTCCGGAATCGCCGGACTGTACGCCGCGCTCCTGGCCTCCGAGCCGGCCGGGGGTCCCGGCGGGGCTCCGGCCGCCGAGGTGGTACTCCTGACCAAGGGCACGCTTGAGGAAAGCAACACCTTCTACGCCCAGGGCGGCGTGGCCGCCGTGCTGTCACCGGGGGAGGCCGCGCCGGGAGACGCCGTGGCGGCGCACATCGCCGACACACTCGCCGCAGGGGCCGGGCACAACGATCCCGAGGCCGTCCGGATCCTGTGCACGGAAGCCGTGCGGGACATCGCCGGGCTGCGCCGTTTTGGCGTGGACTTCGACGTCCGGGACGACGGCGGACCGGCGCTGGGCCTTGAGGCGGCACATTCGGCCGCCCGTATCCTGCACGCCGGCGGTGACGCCACGGGAGCCCGGATAGCCCGCGGGCTGGTGGCTGCGGTCCTCGACCGCGCTGTCCAAGGCCTGCTCCGCGTCGAGACCGGTGCCTTCGTCACCGGGCTGCTGACCGGTGACCCGGGAACCGGGGACCAGGCCGGATCAGTCACCGGCGTCGCCTACCTCGCCGGCGGGCGGCCGAAACAGCTCGACGCCGACGCCGTCCTGCTCGCCACCGGCGGCGCGGGCCGGCTCTTCGCCAGGACCAGCAACCCCGCCGTTGCCACCGCCGACGGCCTGGCCCTGGCCTGGCGCGCGGGTGCGGCCGTCCGGGACCTTGAGTTCTTCCAGTTCCACCCCACCACCCTCGCCGCGGCAGAAGTCCCCGGCGGCCCGCCCGCACTGCTGATCTCCGAAGCGGTGCGGGGAGAGGGTGCCGTCCTGCTGGATCCGGCAGGCTACCGCTTTATGCCGGATTACCACCCCGACGCTGAACTGGCACCGCGCGACGTCGTCTCCCGCAGCATCGCGCTGCACCTGGCCGCCGCAGGACTGCCGGCCGACACCCCGGTGTACCTGGACGCCCGGGGCGTCGAAGCCAGCCGCGGCACCGGGTTCCTGGCCGGGCGCTTTCCCACCATCACCGCAGCCACCCGCGCCACCGGTTACGACTGGACCACCGAGCCGTTGCCCGTCTCTCCGGCGGCACACTACTGGATGGGCGGCGTGGCCACGGACCTGCACGGGCGCACCACCGTGCCCGGGCTCTACGCCGCCGGCGAGGCCGCCTGCACCGGTGCGCAGGGCGCCAACCGGCTGGCCAGCAACTCGCTGCTCGAGGGGTTGGTATTCGGGCGGCGGGCCGTGGAGGATTTCCTCAGAGTTGCAGCCCCGCGCGACGGCACTGCTCCGCGTGCTCCCCACGATCGCCCTAACCTCGCAAGCTCGGCCAGGGAACCCGGATCGTGTGGGCCCACGGCCGCTGGCGGCCTCCACTTGACGCACGCTTCCGCAGCACCGTCGCGCGACTCCTCCCGGGCAGGACCCTCCCCGGCGGTTTCCGAAGCTGGAGTGAAGTCGGTGCCTCGTCCGGGGGAGTTTTCGCGGGCGGCACTTCGGCAGCTGATGACCACCCACGCCGGGGTGCTCCGCCGTGGCGACGGGCTCACTGCCGCCGCGGAGCAGCTGGACCGGTGGGCCGCCGTCGTGCAGCCGGAGGCCCTGACCGACGCCGTCGACCCGCGGGAGCACGAGGACCGCAACCTGCTCCTGGCCGCCCGGCTCCTGGTAGGCGCGGCCGGGGCCCGGACTGTTTCCCTGGGCGCCCACTATCGCGCCGACACGGACCCGGCACCCGCCCCGACCCACTTCATGCAAAGGATCTCGCTATGATCACCCTTCAGGAATCGCCGGCGCAGACCCGCCCGGATCTCGCCGGAAGCCTTCCCGCGGCCGCCGTCGATGCTGTGTTGCGCGCCGCCCTGCTGGAAGACGCCCCGCACGGGGACATCACCTCGCAGACGCTGCTCCCGGCCGACGCCCGTGCCACCGCGGTGCTGGCTGCCCGGGTGCCCGGCGTCTTCAGCGGCGGGGACGTCTTCGCCGCGGCCATGACGCTGGCTGACCCCTCCGCCGTCGTTGATTTACTCGTGCCGGACGGCACCGTCTTCGACGCCGGCACGGCCCTGGCACGGGTGACCGGCAACGCCCGCGGGGTGCTCCTGGCCGAACGGGTGGCGCTGAACCTGGTGCAGCGGATGAGCGCTATCGCCACCCGGACAGCCGAATTTGTGGCGCTGGCGGCAGGCACCGGGGCCCGCATCACCGACACCCGGAAGACCACCCCGGGGCTGCGTGTACTGGAACGCTACGCCGTGCGCTGCGGTGGCGGCGCGAACCACCGGTTCAGCCTCTCCGACGCCGTCCTGGCCAAGGACAACCACTTGGCCGTACTCACCGGCGGCGACCCCGCGAAGCTCACCGCCGTCCTGCGCAGTGCCAGGGAACAGCTGGGGCACACCACGCACTTCGAAGTGGAAGTGGACACCATGGCCCAGATCGAGCCGGTGCTGGCCGCCGGCGTGGACACCATCATGCTGGACAACTTCTCGCTGGCCGAACTCGCCGACGGGGTCAAGCTCGTGGCCGGCCGGGCCCGGGTGGAGGCCAGCGGCAACGTCAACCTGGCCACCGTGGCCGGCATCGCAGCCACCGGCGTGGACGTCATCTCCGTCGGGGCGCTCACCCACAGCGTCACCGCCCTGGACCTTGGCCTCGACGTGGAACTCGAACCGGCCGGCTGAGGCAAGCCGTGATCTTCCTGGACGCCGCGGCCACCACACCGGTCCGCCGCGAGGTGCTCGAGGCCATGTGGCCCTATCTCAGCGGCGACTTCGGCAACCCCTCGAGCCACCATTCCCTGGGTGACACGGCGGCCGCGGCGCTGGCCGCGGCCCGGGCCACCACAGCTGAAGCGCTCGGTTGCCGCCCCGGCGAGGTTATCTTCACCTCCGGCGGGACCGAGGCGGACAACCTCGCCGTGAAGGGCATCGCACTGGCCCGGCACAGCGCGGATCCGCGACTTGACCGGGTGGCGATCAGCGCCGTCGAGCATCCCGCGGTGGAAGAGTCAGCACGCTACCTCGAACGCGTCCACGGTTTCGCGGTGGACGTGATCCCCGTTGACAGCTACGGGCAGGTCACCGACGAGGCGCTCGCGGCAACGCTCCGGCCCGAAACGGCGCTGGTCAGCGTGATGTACGCCAATAACGAGGTGGGGACGGTCCAGCCCGTGGCCCGGCTCGCGGCGATGGCCCGCGAACGTGGCATTCCCTTCCACACCGACGCCGTGCAGGGAGCGGGCTGGCTGTCCCTCGACACACGGGCACTCGGCGTTGATGCCCTGAGTATTTCCGGCCACAAGATCGGCGCCCCCAAGGGCTGCGGCGCGTTGTATGTCCGCGGCCGGACCCGGCTGGAGCCGCTGGTCCACGGCGGCGGGCAGGAACGCGGACGCCGCTCCGGGACCGAAAACGTCGCCGGAGCGGTGGCCCTGGCGACCGCATTGCGCCTCGCCGGGGCGTCCCGCCCGGAGGCCGCAGCGCGGGTCGCGGGCCTGCGGGACGGCTTTATCCGTTCGATCCTGGCGGAGGTGCCAGGGGCGGTGCTCACCGGGCATCCGGGGGAGCGGCTGCCCTCGGTCGCGTCCTTCTGTTTCCCCGGGACCAGCGGGGAATCGGTGCTGCTGGAACTTGAGCGGCAGGGTGTCATTTGTTCCAGCGGTTCGGCCTGCGCCGCGGGCGCCGACGAGCCCTCGCCGGTGCTGCTGGCGATGGGCGTCAGCGCCGAGGTGGCCCAGACCGCCGTTCGCTTCAGCTTCGACTCCAGCATTACGGAAGCCGAACTGTCCGATGCCGCGGCCGCGGTGCGCACCGCCGTCGGCAGCATCCGCTCCCTCGGCTAGCGGTGCCTGGCCCGGCGGAAGATCCAGTGCCGCAGCATGGTGAACCGTACCGCCGTGGCCAGGAAACCGGACAGCGTGGTGGTCCAGAGCTCGTCGGCCACGCTGGCGTCCGGGTTGATCCAATGCAGGATGCCGAGGCTTCCGCCGGTGATCAGCAGGGCCACCAGGATGACAATCAGCCCGTTGAGGTGATCGCGCTTCATCCGGTGGCGCTCGGTGATCTTGAAGGTCAGGCGCCGGTTCAGGGCCGTGTTCAGCAGCGAGGTGATGATCAGCGCGGCGGCGTTGGCCGGCTGCGGCCCGATCCACGGCCGCAGGAACGCATACAGCGCCAGTGAACAGAGCGTGCAGATAACTCCGACGCCGGTGAACCTCAGGAGCTGGCGGACCAGGGGATACCGAAGCAGGCCCCGGTACCGCCGGCGCGTGGCAACCCCCGACGCCGGGACACCTGGCGCGGACACACCGGGCGGGGACTGCGGGGGCGGATCTGCCTGTTGAAGCTGCGACTCCATCCGGTTAGTACAGCTCGCCGGCCGGCAGCTCCACGGCGAGGCGGTTGGAGGGCCCGGCCAGCGGGCACGCCCACGCCTCGTTGTAGGCGCAGGAAGGGTTGTACGCAAAGTTGAAGTCGAGCACGAACTCGGCACCGGATCCCGTGCCGGAGACGCCGTGGAAGGAGCCCTTGATGGTGTCCAGCAGGTAGCGGCCCGCCCCGTAGCTGCCGCCGGGCCGGCCCGCGGTGGCATCGCGGAACGGCACGAAGATTCCGCCGCCGTAACCGTTGAGCTTCCACACCGCCAGCTGCCCCATCTCCGGCAGGTCGAAGGTGCCGAGCCGGACAAACCGGACCACCCCGTCGGTTCCGGTCTCGACGTTCATCTCCCGGCCGGCGCCCTCCGGGGTGATGGGGACGTGGAAGCGGTAGATCGGATCGTAGTCCGCGGTCTTCAGGCCGCCGAAGCTGGCCTTTGCGGCGTCGGTGAGCGGCGAAGCGGGGTGCGTGCCGAACATCCGGTCCCGTTCCTGCCGCCAGTAGGAGTGGGCTTCCGCGGGATTGTCCGCCGCGATCTTCCGGACGGTTGCGTAGAGCGCAAAGGTCCGGAGCCGCCAGTCCGCGATGTCGACGGCGGACATTCGGGTGACGCTGTCCTGTTCGTCGAGGTCCGCTCCGTCAAAGTGCTCATCAGCCATCCCCCAAGCCTAGCCCCGATCCCGTGCCGGAAACGCAGCCGCTGCTGCGGACCTCCCCGGGCTGCCGGCCCGTAGACTTTCGCGCATGCACAACACCGCCGCCGCCGGGGCCGCCGCCCGCGCCGCTGTCCCCGCGGACCGCGCCCGCCGCGCCGCCGCATCCCTGGCTGAACTGGTCAGGTACCGTACCGTCTCCTCCCGGGTTTCCGCCGAGGTGGACGCCGACCAGTTCGAGGCCTTCCTGGCCGCACTCCCGGTTCTGTACCCCGCAGTCCACGCAGCGCTGGAGGTGGAACGCGTCAACGGCCATGCCCTGCTCTTCCGCTGGCCGGGGACCCGCGGAACGGACAGCACTGACAACGGAAACGGCCCGGCGGTACTGATGGCCCACTACGACGTGGTCCCCGCAGGGGACGAGCAGGCGTGGACCCACCCGCCCTTCGCCGGCCACAACGACGGTACCCATCTGTGGGGCCGCGGTACCCTCGACGACAAGGGCCAGCTGGTTGCCATCCTGGAAGCCGCAGAGGCCCTGCTCCTCGATGGCTTCGCCCCGGCACAGGACGTCTACTTTTCCTTCGGGAACAACGAGGAGACCGCCGGCGACAGTGCCGTGGCGGCGGCGGCCCTCCTCGAGGAGCGCGGGATCCGGCCCCGGCTGGTGCTCGACGAAGGCGGCGCCGTGGCCGGTGGCGCCTTTCCCGGCGTCAGCAGGCCGGCCGCCGTGGTGGGCGTTGCCGAAAAGGGGATCCTCGACGTCGAACTCCTCACTCGTGACCCCGGCGGCCACGCCTCGACGCCGCCGCGGATGGGAGCGACGGCCCGGCTGGCCAGGGCCATCACCCGGCTGGAGCGCAGCCCGTTCCCGCAGCGGCTCCCGGACGTGACCGTCGAGATGCTCCGGCGCTTCGGCCCCCATGCACCCGTCCCGCTGCGGATCGCCTTCGCCAAACTGTCCCTGCTCAGGGTCCCGATGACCTGGCTGTTCGGCCGGCTCGGCAACGAAACCAACGCCATGACCCGCACCACAGTGGCCGTCACCACCCTCGAGGGCAGCCCTGGCGCCAACGTGCTCGCGGCCACGGCACGGGCCAACGCAAACATCCGCGTCGCGGTGGGGGATACCGTAGCCGGCACCGTGGAGCGGCTGCGCAAGGTCATCCGCGATCCGAAAGTCGAGCTGCGCGTCGTGGAGGGCAACGAACCCACCCCGGTGTCCGCTTCCACCGGCCCGCAATGGGAGCTGCTGGAAGGCTGCATCGCTGCGACCTTCCCGGAGGCGATCATCACCCCGTACATCATGATGGGGGGAACGGATTCACGCAGGTTCACCGCGATCTGCGATGCCGTGTACCGCTTCGCCCCCTTCGCCATGGATGCGGCGGACCGCGGGTCCATTCACGCCGTTGACGAAAAGATCTCGCTCGAAACGCTGGGCCGTGGCGTCAGCTTTTACGAAACGCTGCTCCGGAAGCTTTGATGCCTAATGGGCCCGGCTACGCTGGCAGCATGACTGGCACGRCACCCTCCCGCGGACTCCGGATCACTGTTGCGCTGGCGCTCGCTGCGGCAGCGCTCGCCGGCTGCAGCAGCGAAAGCAAGGGTGCGCCCACCTGGACGGCGGGCACCCCCGGCGGGAGTACGACGGCGGAGTCTTCCGGCGGCGCTTCGACGCCTGCCGCAGCCGGATCGGCCGGCGGGACGGCGCCGGGGACGGCGACTGCCGGCGCGAGCTCTTCTGCCGGAGCCACCGCCGGAGCGACCGCCGCGGTATGGAAGACCTTCTACGACCCCGGCAAGACTGTCAGCTTCGACCTCCCGCAGGAGTGGATAGCACAGTCGGTCACACCGGCGCAGGGCACCCTCCCTGGCGCCCTCAGGATCGAGGTCAAGGATGCGGAGGGCCGGTACCTGGCCACCCTGCAGACCGGACTTCCGCCGCAGGCACCGGCCGCTTGCAAGTCCGGGGCCGCCAAGCCGTACGTGGTGGTCAGCAGTGTTCCCGTGGAGCTGCCACACCATGCCGGGGAAGGAACCATCGACCCGCACGTGGTGTTCCGGGTCATCCAGGGCTACAAGTACTTCGGCTCCTACGGCATCACGAACGTGGTCGGCGGTGCGGCCGGAAAGTCCTGCTCCCTGCGGAACATCGTGCGCGGCCCCGGCGGCAAGGGGGACTACGCCTTCGGCGACCTGGCCGAGCTCAAGGCGTTCGCCCCGGACCAGAAGGTGGCACCCGCCAAATCCTTTGACACCCTGGCGCAGGCCGACAAATACGTGAACGACGGCTCGGAATTCGCCAACGTCCAGCGGATGCTACTGTCGCTGAAGATCAATAACTAGCACCCTCCGGAGATTCATGGAACGCATTGTGTCCGCACGCCTGGCATTCAAAACCGTGGCTAATACCAAGGTTGCGATGGCGGTGGCCGCGGCTCTCAACCCCGGCTACAGCGGGTTCGAGGAGTCGCTGTCCGTGACCGCCGGCGGGGAGGACGTGGCGCTGACCGAACTCTCGGACCACCACGGCGGGCGCTTCCACTACATGGAGTTTGCCGAACCCACTGAAGTCCTGGTCGAATACGGTGCCACCGTCACGGGGTTCGCCGCCCCGGAGGAGCCCTCCCTCATGGAGCTGATCCGCTACGTCCGGCCGAGCCGGTATGCGGAGTCGGACCGGCTGCTTCCGACCGCCTACGCCGAATTCGGCGGGCTCGACGGTCCCGAACTGCTGTATGCCGTGCGGGACTGGGTCTTYAGCGAACTSCGSTAYGTCAGCGGGTCCTCGCGCGGGACSGACGGYGCCGTCGARACMCTSCTGCACCGSCGCGGKGTKTGCCGGGACTTCGCCCACCTGGCCATCTCGCTGCTGCGGTCCAAGAACGTGCCCGCGCGGCTGGCAGCCGTGTACGCTCCGGGACTGACCCCCATGGACTTCCATGCGGTGGCGGAGGCCCACATCAACGGGGCCTGGCACGTCATCGACCCGACAGGACTGGCACCGCGGGAAAGTATGCTCAGGATTACCGCCGGCCGGGATTCTTCGGATACGGCGTTCCTGTCGACGGTGGGCGGCAGCCTCTCGCTCAGGGAGCTCAAGGTTACCGCCACCGTCACCGGCGAGCTGCCGGCCGAGGACCCCGCGGAACTGGTCGCTCTGCGCTAGTCCCGCCGCCGGTGCCGGCGCGGTCAGCGCGCCTGGACCGAAGCCCTGAGCTTGTCCGTCAGCCGGAGCAGCTCGCGTTGTTCCTCGGCGGTCAGGGCGGGTGCCACCAGCGAGGCGATGTCGCGGACGTGTTCGCGGCCAATTTCCTTTTGCAGTTCCCGCCCCGCGTCGGTCAGCCGGACCAGCACGCCGCGGCCGTCGTCGGGGGCGGGTTTGCGCTCCACGAAGCCCCGCTTCTCCAGCCGCTCCACCAACCGGCTGAGGCTGGACTGGCTCAGCAGCACGTGGTCGTTGAGCTCGTTCTGGCGCAGCCAGCCGGACGGGCAGCCGGAGAGCGTGAACAGGACGTCGTACTCGTTCACGGCCAGGGACTTGAACGCCGGTCCGGTTTGCAGCCGGCGCATCACGGCAACCTGCGCCCGGAACAGCGACTCCCAGGTCTGCGCTGCCAGCCGCACCGGCGATTCAATCCTGGCGGACATCAGGCCTCCTGCGGGGCGGCTTCACGGGCTGCCAGCGACGCGGCCACCCGGCCGGCGTGCGTCGGCGGTTCCGGAACGTGCGCCGGGGTCTTCTCGGCGTACTCCTTGCGCAGCACCGGCAGAACTTCCTCGCCGAACAGGTCCAGCTGCTCCAGGACGGTCTTCAACGGCAGCCCTGCGTGGTCGATCAGGAACAGCTGGCGCTGGTAGTCGCCAAAGTACTCGCGGAAGGTGAGGGTCTTCTCGATGACTTCCTGCGGGCTGCCGACGGTCAGCGGGGTCTGGGAGGTGAAGTCCTCCAGCGACGGGCCGTGGCCGTAGACGGGGGCGTTGTCGAAGTACGGGCGGAACTCCTTGACGGCGTCCTGAGAGTTCTTCCGCATAAAGAACTGGCCGCCGAGGCCCACAATGGCCTGGTCCGCCTTGCCGTGGCCGTAGTGCTCGTAGCGTTCGCGGTACAGGCCGATCAGCTGCTGGTAGTGCTCCTTGGGCCAGAAGATGTTGTTCGCGAAGAAGCCGTCGCCGTAGTAGGCGGCCACTTCGGCGATCTGTGGCGTGCGGATCGAGCCGTGCCAGACGAAGGGGGCCACGCCGTCGAGCGGGCGGGGGGTGGAGGTGAAGTTCTGCAGCGGCGTGCGGTGCTTGCCGGACCAGTTCACCGTGTCCTCGTCCCACAGCCGCCGCAGCAGGCTGTAGTTCTCGATCGCGAGCTCAATCCCGTCCTGGATGTTCTTGCCGAACCAGGGGTACACCGGTGCGGTATTTCCGCGGCCCAGGACCAGGTCAACGCGGCCGTCGGCCAGGTGCTKGAGCATCGCGAAGTCCTCGGCGATCTTCACGGGATCGTTGGTGGTGATCAGCGTCGTGGCCGTGGAGAGGATGATCCGCTCGGTCTGCGCCGCGATGTACGCGAGCGTTGTGGTGGGGGAGGAGGAGAAGAACGGCCGGTTGTGGTGCTCGCCGATGGCGTAGACGTCCATGCCGATTTCTTCGACCTTCTTGGCGATCGCCACGGAGGCCTTGATGCGCTCGTGCTCCGTGGGGGTACGGCCCGTGGTGGGGTCCGTGGTGATGTCGCTGACGCTGAATACGCCGATCTGCATGGTTTTCCTTTCCGGGGCCGGAGACTTCCGGTTGCTACTACTATAACCGATTTATATGCATTTGCATCTATCACCCTCTATAACGTGCGCCACGCCGGGATATTCCACGGTTCCTGCACTGGCCCGGCGGCGGCCGGACCTAGGATGCAATCAGTCGGCTGGCCGCCCGGAGCCCAGCCCGCCCGGAAGGTCGACATGCGCCGCGTTATCGCTTTTCTGTGCCTGGTGGAACTCACCAGCGGAATCCTCCAGGGGTACTACACACCCATCCTCACGGACATCGCCCGGCACCTGGGGATCCACGATGCCGACGTGAACTGGTTTGAGGCGGCCCAGCTGACCGTGAGCGCCCTGGCGGTGCCGGTGCTCGCAAAGCTTGGCGACATGTACGGCCACCGCCGGATCCTCCTCGTCTCCACGGCCCTCACCGCAGCCGCGTCGTGGGGTGTGGCGCTGGCACCGGATTTCTGGACGTTCCTCGCGGCGTGGTCGCTGCAGGGTTTCTACGTGGTCTGGCTCCCGCTGGAAATCGCCCTGGTCTTTAGCCGGGTGCACGCACTGCCCGACGGCGCTGCCCGCACCCGCCGCGCCGCCGGCGCCCTGGTAGGGGCGCTCGAGTTCGGCGTCATCGCCGGCGCCCTCGCCGCCGGTGCCCTGGTGGAAGTCTTCGCCGGAGCGCTGCAGCTGGTCCTGATGCTTCCGGCCGTGGCCGTCACCGCGTGCTGGTTCGTGGTCCGCTTCGGGGTGCCGGAGTCCACCGAACGGAGCGGTGGCCGGGTGGACACCCGCGGCTTTGCACTGCTCGCCGTCGGGCTGCTCCTGATCACCTCCGGGCTGACCTTTATGCGGCTCAACGGTCCCGGCGCCTGGTGGCCGTGGGCACTGGCAGCGGCCGGGCTGCTGGTCTTTATCCCCTTCACCCGGGTGGAGCTGGGCCGGAAGGATCCATTGGTCGACATCCGGATGCTGCGCGCGCCATCCATGTGGCCGGTGCAGCTGACGGCAGGGCTGTTCGGCGTCTCGGTGCTGGGCGCCCAGGCCCCGCTGTCCACCTTTGCCCGGACGGATCCGGCTCTGCACGGTTACGGGCTGGGCCTGCGCGCGGGGCATGTCTCCATCATTATCGGCGTCTACGTCCTTGCCCTGCTGGTGGGAGCCCTGCTCTATCCGGTGGTCACGCGAAGACTCACCCCGCGGTGGACACTGGTGGGCGCGGCGGTCTGCGTCGGACTGGGCTATCTCCTCTTCCTGCCGTTCCACGCCAGCCTGGCGGAGGCCCTGGTGAACATGGCGGTGGCCGGCCTGGGCTCCGGCGCGCTGGTGGCAGCCCTGCCCTCGGCAGCTGCTGCCGCGGCACCCCTTGACCGCACCGCCATGGCGACCGGCCTGACCAACACCACCAAGACGATCGGCGGCGCCTTCGCCTCGGCCGTGTTCGGCATCGCGCTGCTCAGCCATGTCCTGGGCGACGGCGGTGCTGCCGCCACCGCGGGATCGACGGCGGCCCCCCTGGCCGGCTACCTCACTGTGTGGAGCATCTGCGGGATCACCGGCCTGGCAGCGGCAGCGGCGCTGGTCCTCGTCCCCAAACTGGCCTTCTCTGACCCGGCCCCGGCCCGCGCCGCCGAGGCCACCGCCGTCGCTCCCCACTAGCCGTAGCAGCGCGGCAGGGCGACGCGGTCGCGGACGTCAGTTACGGAGGGCTGGGGCCTCGTCCGGCTCATCCGCCCCGGAGTCACGGTACGCCGGTGCGCTGGCCGCAGCAGGCTGGGCCAGCCGCCCGTGGGAGGCTTCGCTGCCGCCGGCCCGCTGGAGTGCTTTCCGTTCCCGACGGCCCTCCACCACCCGGTAGAGCACGGGCACCAGGATCAGCGTCAGCGCGGTCGAGGAGATGAGGCCGCCAATCACCACAATGGCCAGGGGCTGCGAGATGAACCCGCCGCCTCCGGTCAGGCCCAGCGCCATGGGTGTCAGCGCGAAAACGGTGGCCAGCGCGGTCATCAGGATCGGGCGGAGGCGCTGCCGTGCGCCGTGGGTGATTGCCTCGGCGACGCTCATCCCAGGTTCGCCGTTGCGGGGCTGGCGGTACTGGTTGATCAGGTCAATGAGCACGATCGCGTTGGTCACCACAATGCCCACCAGCATAAGCATGCCGATCAGTGACGGCAGGCCCAGCGGGACGCCGGTCAGGACCAGCAGGGCAATGGCGCCGGTGGCCGCGAAGGGAATCGACACCAGCAGGATCAGCGGCTGCACGAGCGACTTGAACGCGGCCACCATGATGACGTAGACGATCGCGATGGCGGCGAGCAGCGCCAGACCCAACTGGGCGAAGGAGTCGGCCTGCTGCGTGGTGGCGCCGCCGATTTCCGCCGTAACGCCCGGCGGGAGCTGGACCGACTTCAGCCGGGCCTGCACCTCGGTGCTCACGGCACCAAGGTTGGCGCCCGACGGCRTGACCGAAACCCGCGCGGTGCGCTGGCCGTTGCTGGCCGTGATGGAAACCGGAACATCAACCTGGGCCACCGAGGCGATCGAGGACAGCGGAACCGGACCCCGCGCCGTCGGCAGCGGGAGGTCGCGGACGGCGGCGATGCTGGTGAACCTGGTGCCCTCGCCGATCCGGACCGGGAAGTCGTTGGTGCCGATGCGGACAGTGCCGGCCGGGATCGGGCTGACGGTGGACGCCAGGATGCCTCCGACCTGCTCTTCGTTGAGGCCGGCCGCAACGGCCTTGGCGCGGTCCACCTTGACCTGTACGACCGGCTGGTTCGCGGCCAGGTTGGTGCTGACCTCGGAGGAGCCCGGGACGCCGTCCATGGCCTTGACCATGGCATCGCTGGCCGTTTTCAAATCGCTGGAGCTGGCAGCCTTCAGGGTGATGTCCACCGTCGAGGTGGTCCCGAAGCCGCCCTGTTGCGAGCCTACGGTGATCTTTCCGGCGCCGGAGATCTTGGCGAGCTCGGTGCGGACGGTGTCCTGCAGCGTGCCCTGGTTGGCTTTCTCCTCGGTCACCACCGTGAAGGTGGAGTTCGCCGCGCCGGTGGACTGCAGGGCGGAGAAGCCGGTCTGCGCGTTACCGGTGGTGACCTGGACGTCCTTGATCCCGTCGATGCCGCGCAGTGCCTTCTCGACCTTGACGGCGGCCGGGCTGCCCTCGGACAGGCTGGTGCCGGCCGGAAGGGCCTGCTTCACAGTCATACTGTTCTCGCCGGAGCGGCCCAGCAGGTCGGTCGCGAGCAGCGGCGACATAGCGGCGGTACCGCCAAGGACCAAGACTGCGGCCACCAGGGTGATCACGGGGTGCCGCTGGGTCTTGGTGAGGATCGGCAGGTAGCCGCGCTGCAGGAAGCTGCGCTGCTCCGCCTCGTGTGCCTTCGCGGCCGCTTCCCTGGCGGAGGCCGCGGTGGCCTCAACCTTGTCCGCCGGGGTCCGCAGGAACCAGTACGCCAGTACGGGGACGATGGTCAGGGACACCAGGAGCGAGGAAATCAGCGCGATAGTCACGGTCAGGGCGAAGGGCCGGAATAGCTCTCCGGCCAGACCGGCGACGAACGCGATCGGCAGGAAGACCGCCACCGTGGTGAGGGTGGAGGCCGTGATGGCGCCGGCGACTTCGCGGATAGAGGTCAGGATGGCGGTGATCTTCTGCTCGCCGTAGCTCAGGTGCCGCTTGATGTTCTCGATCACCACAATCGAGTCGTCCACGACGCGGCCGATCGCGATGGTCAGTGCGCCGAGGGTCAGGATGTTCAGCGAGTAGCCCGTCGCCGAGAGCCCGATGAAGGTGATCAGCAGGGACAGCGGGATGGACACGGCCGTGACCAGGGTCGAGCGGATGGAGAGCAGGAAGACCAGGATGACGGCGACGGCAAAGCCGAGGCCGAGGAGCCCCTCGGTGGTGAGGTCCTTAATGGACTTTTCGATGAACGGGGCCTGGTCGAATACCGGTGTGAACTTGGCGTTGGAGCCGAGCTCGGCCTCGAGTTCCGGGATGGCGTCCTTGACGGCGTGGGAGATACCGACG
>NZ_JBFTNO010000010.1:0-30204 GCF_056397525.1 Arthrobacter sp. 05L45_2
GACCAACACGGTCCTGAAGGAAATCCGTTTCCGCCTCAAGATCGACACCCACGACTACGAGACGAAGCGCGGCCACGCGCTCCGCTTCCTCGGCGCCGGTGACAAGGTCAAGGCCATGATCCAGTTCCGCGGCCGCGAGCAGCAGCGCCCCGAAATGGGCATCCGTCTGCTCCAGCGCTTCGCCGACGACGTCGCCGAAGTCGGCGTCGTGGAGTCCAGCCCGCGCATCGATGGCCGCAACATGGTCATGGTGGTGGGTCCGCTGAAGAACAAGGCTGAAGCCAAGGCTGAGGCCCGCCGTGCAACGCAGCGCGCAGAGGCCAAGGCCGAAAATGAAGCCAAGGCATCGGGCCGCGTTGACACTTCAGGTGGAGAAGCGCCCCTGACCCAGTCGCTCGCCGACCTTCTTCCGGAGGGCTACCAGGTCCGGACCGAGGCGTCCGAGACCGAGGCAGCCGCGACGGCTCCGGCGACGGACGCTCCGGCGGCCGAAGCCCCCAAGGCCGAGCCCGAAGCCCCCAAGGCTGACGCGCCCAAGGCCGAGGAAGCCGCAGCCGAGAAGGCTCCGGCAGTCGAAACCCCGGCCCAGGACGAGCCGAAGCAGGAGGCCCCCAAGGCCCCCAAGGCGGCTGCTCCGAAGGCAGCGCCCAAAGCCGCCGCGAAGCCCGCGGTGACCAAGGAGCCTGCCGCCCCCAAGGCGGCGGCACCGAAGGCGCCTGCAGCCCCCAAGGCCCCGGCCGCGGCGGCAACGCCGGCTGCCGACAAGCCTGCACCGAAGCCGGCTGCGGCACCGAAGCCGGTCGCCCGGCCCGCGGCGCCCAAGCCCGCAGCACGGCCGGCGGCCCCCAAGGCCGCCCCGAAGCCGAGCAGCAAGAAGACCAACTAGTTCACGGCTGCCGGACAGTAATGTCAGGCAGCAAGCAACCAGCACGCCGCCCGCAGGGGCGGCTGCACGAAAGACTGCAGACCCCCTCTGCGGATACGTTAGGAGATCGGTTCCCATGCCGAAGATGAAGACCCACAGCGGTGCTAAGAAGCGCTTCAAGCTGACCGGTAGCGGCAAGCTGCGCCGCCAGCAGGCCAACCGCCGCCACTACCTCGAGCACAAGTCCTCCCGGCTGACCCGTCGCCTCGCCGGCGACAAGATCGTCTTCAAGGGCGACGCCAAGGTCATCCGGAAGATGCTCGGCATCTAAGTTCCAAGTTCTCGGACCTGTTGCCACCTGGCAGCGGTCCACTACCAAAAAGGCTTCTCAGGCCAGCCGGGACCTCCGGCAGTAGACGCTTGGGATCAGAATTCTGAAGGAGTACGCACGTGGCACGTGTGAAGAGGGCGGTAAACGCCCACAAGAAGCGCCGGGTTATCCTCGAACGCGCAAAGGGCTACCGTGGACAGCGTTCGCGCCTGTACCGCAAGGCTAAAGAGCAGCTGCTGCACTCGTTTGTGTACAGCTACGGCGACCGCAAGAAGAAGAAGGGCGACTTCCGCCGCCTGTGGATCCAGCGCATCAACGCTGCGTCCCGCGCCAACGGCCTGACCTACAACCGTCTGATCCAGGGCCTGAAGGCCGCTGAGGTCGAGGTTGACCGCCGTATGCTGGCCGAGCTGGCCGTCTCCGACGCCAACGCCTTCGCCGCGCTGGTCAAGGTCGCCAAGGACTCGCTCCCCGCCGACACCTCCGCTCCGGCCGTCCAGGTCGAAGCCGCTTCTGCCCCGAAGGCCGCCAAGAAGGCCCCCGCGAAGAAGCCTGCCGCCAAGAAGGCTGACGCCGAGGCCGCAAAGTAGTTCCTGCCGCCGTCGAAAGACAGCGCGTTCAAGAACCGGCTGCGAAAGCAACTAAGGTTCTTATATGAACGAAACCGGGCGCCCGCAAGACTTCCCACTCTCCAATCCCCGAGCCGATCGGGTGAGGAAGGTGGCACAGCTTGCCGGGCGCCCGGCCCGTTTAAAGCGCAACGAGTTCCTGGTGGAAGGCCCGCAGGCTGTCCGCGAGGCCCTGGCCCTGCACCAGAAGCGGGTCGCCGCGGGGGAGCCCGGTCTGGTCTACGAGGTCTACGCAAGCGAGGCATGCCTGGACCGGCACCCGGAACTGGAGACCCTCGCGGAGGGCACTGCCGCCTATCTGGCCACCGACGAAGTCCTGGCGGCCATGGCTGACACGGTCACCCCGCAGGGCATCCTGGCCGTCTGCGGCACCCTGGACGTGGACCTGGACGCCGTCCTGGACGCCGGCCCGCAACTGCTGGCGGTCCTCTGCCAGGTCCGCGACCCCGGCAATGCCGGCACCGTGCTCCGGGCCGCGGACGCGGCCGGCGCCGACGCCGTCATCCTCACCGCCTCCAGCGTGGACATCTATAACCCCAAGGCCGTGCGCTCGACGGCAGGGTCCCTCTTCCACCTGCCGGTGGTGCTGGGCGCCGACATCGAGGAGCTCGTGGCCCGTTGCAAGGAACGCGGCATCGGGATCCTCGCGGCCGACGGCCAGGGCCAGCTGAACCTGGACACCCTGCAGGACGAGAACGCGGCCCGGCGGCTCGGTGCCTCCGACGCCGAATCCCGGTACTCCCTGGAGCAGCCCACCGCGTGGCTGTTCGGCAACGAGGCCCAGGGACTCTCCGAGGCCGAACTTGCCCTGGCCGACCACCGGGTGGCCGTGCCGGTCTACGGTGCGGCGGAAAGCCTGAACCTGGGCACCGCGGCCACCGTGTGCCTCTACGCCAGCGCCCGCTCCCAGCAGCCGGTCGCCTGAGCCGAGGACTTGACCTCCTCTTAACGAGGGCGGCTGTTAACGACGGCGGCGGGCCCCACCAACCGGTGGGACCCGCCGCCGTCGTACTTTCACTATCCCGGAGCTGCCGGGACCATGGTTGGATGAATTAGGTGGTCTTGTTGCGGCCCGTGATGGCACCGTAGATTCCGGCTACGACGAGGCCGCCGACAATGGCAAGGAGCCAGGAACCGAGATTCCAGAATTCCATCTTGCCGCCGCCGAACAGCAGGTCCCCGATCCAGCCGCCGACAATGGCTCCGACGACGCCGAGCACGAGGCTGGTGACCCAGCCGCCGCCGACCCTGCCAGGCATGACTGCCTTAACGATTGCACCTACAATGAGTCCGAGAATGATCCAGCCTAGAAAGCCCATTTCTCCTCCTACATATTCGTCGGCATTCACCTTAGGAATCCCGAATATGGCTTCAAGCTAACACAGCGCGATGCCGGTGTCAGTAACATCACACTCAATCGTTACGTAGCTCTTCCGGCCCCGCCGTGGCGCGTCAGCGGGCCCGGAACGGGTACGGTATTCCTTGCGGAAGCGGGCGCCGCGCGGCGTCCCGGATCATCCTGACAAACCCCTCCAAAGGAGACGTTCTCTTGGCTGCAAACGGCGGTACCAAGGCGATTATCGCGGCCCTTGCCGCGAACCTGACAATTGCCGTCCTCAAATTCATTGCGTTCGTCCTGACGCTGTCCTCATCGATGCTCGCGGAGGCCATCCACTCGCTCGCGGATTCGGGGAACCAGCTGCTGTTGCTGGTCGGCGGGAAACGGGCCAAGAAGGAAGCCAGCCCGGAGCACCCGTTCGGCTACGGCCGGGAACGCTACATCTACGCGTTCATCGTCTCGATTGTGCTCTTCTCCGTGGGCGGCCTGTTCGCCCTCTATGAGGCGTGGGGCAAGATCCAGCACCCGCACGGCATCGAAGGGGACTTCTGGTGGGTCCCGCTGGCTGTGCTGGTGGGCGCCATCATCGCGGAGTCGTTCTCGTTCCGGACCGCCATCAAGGAATCCAACCCGCTGCGGGGCAAGCAGAGCTGGATCCACTTCATCCGCAACGCCAAACAGCCCGAGCTGCCCGTCATTCTGCTGGAGGACTTCGGCGCCCTGCTGGGCCTGGTATTCGCGCTGTTCGGCGTCGGACTGACCCTGGCCACCGGGAACGGCATCTGGGACGCGCTGGGCACCGGCATGATCGGCCTGCTGCTGGTGGCGATCGCCGCCGTGCTGGCCGTGGAAACCAAGTCCCTGCTGCTGGGGGAGTCCGCCACGCGCACCGACGTCGCCAAGATCCGCGAGGCCATCGAATCCGACGGCACCCGCATCATCCACATCAAGACCATGCACCTGGGTCCGGAGGAGCTGTTGGTAGCAGCCAAGATCAGCATCGGTGCCGCGGACTCCGGCCGGGACATCGCCGCGGCGATCGACGCGGCCGAGGCCCGGATCCGCGCGTCCGTCCCCACCGCGCGGGTGATCTACCTCGAACCGGACGTCGAGCGGGTTACCGCCGGTTAAGTCCGGGCAGAGTCCTGCGCTGCCGGGGGCCGCTGTCCAGTACCGCCGTGCGGCTACTGGACCAGCGGCCTCTTGCGTTCCACCGCGCCGCTGAGCAGTGCGACGCCGAGTCCCAGGATGGCCAGCACGGCACCCACGAGGGCCGGTGCCACGTAGCCCCAGCCCCAGGCGATGACCAGGCCACCGAGAAACGCGCCGAGGGCGTTGGCCACGTTCAGGGCCGCGTGGTTCAGGGAGGACGCCAGCGACGGTGCGTCGGGCGAGGCGTCAAGGAGCCTTGTCTGCAGCGCCGGGACGAGCATGGAGCCGGCGCCGCCGACCACAAAGACCATCACAAACGCCGACCACGGCCAGTGCACCGCCACGGCGTACACCACCAGGGCCACGGCCACGCCGGGCAGGACCCAATAGATGGTGCCCATCACGGACCGGTCCGCGATGCGTCCGCCGACGATGTTGCCCACCACCATGCCCACCCCATACAAGGCCACCACCAGGGGCAGCCATTCCGCGGGGATGCCGGCCACGGAGGTCATGGTGTGGGCAATGTACGTGTAGGTGGCGAAGAAGCCGCCGAAGCCGACGACGCCGATCAGCACCGCGAGCCAGACCTGCAGCCGCTTGAGTGCCCCGAGCTCCCGCCGGATGCTGGCATCCGCGTGGGGCTCCTGGTAGGGAACGAACTTCCAGAGCATCACCATCGTGGCGATCCCAATGACGCCGACCAGCAGGAAGAGCAGCCGCCAGCCAAAGGACTGCCCCAGCCAGGTCCCGAAGGGCACACCGATGACATTGGAGACGGTCAGGCCCGCCATCACCATCGAGATGGCCCAGCCCCGCCGGGTCGGGGCGACCAGGGATGAGGCAATGACCGCCGCGACGCCGAAGAACGCACCGTGCGGCAGGCCCGCGGCGAAGCGGGACACCAGCATGGTGCCGTAGTCCGGGGCGATAAAGGAGCTGAGGTTGGCCAGGCTGAAGAACAGCATGAGCCCGAGCGCGAGGTATTTGCGCGGCATTTTGGCGCCGACGGCGGCCAGGACCGGGGCGCCGACCACCACACCCAGGGCGTAGGCGGAGATCAGGTGCCCGGCTTCCGGGGTGCCGATGTCCAGCCCCCGTTCCACCTCCTTGAGCAGGCCCATCATGGTGAACTCGGTGGTGCCGATGCCGAATCCGCCCATGGCGAGGGCAAGGATGGCGAGGGTCAGGTGGCGCGTGCCGGTTTTGGGCGTCGCGGGGGAGTCTTGGGTGGTTGTCATCCGTCTGCTTTTCGGGAATTGTCCGGGCCGGGGCCCGGAGAAGGCGGCGTCGTAATTCGGTGGGGTCTCTGTGCAGGGAACGCGGGGGACCTGCCCCGGTATTCCAGCGCCGGACGCCGGGTCTCCACCATTCTCCCCCGGCAGGGCACCTGCGGCGCCCCTAGACTGGTGGACGTGACTGAACTCATCAACGTCGTCGGCGGGGCAGTGGTCGATTCCCTTGCGTCCCCCCGGAACCTCCTGGTGGCCCGGCGGACGGCGCCGCCACAGTTCGCCGGCATGTGGGAGTTCCCCGGCGGCAAAGTGGACCCCGGCGAAACCCCGGAACGCGCGCTGCACCGGGAACTGAAGGAAGAACTCGGGGTGGAGGTCCGGCTGGGGCCGGAGCTGGCCGCCGCGGCACCGTCCGGCTGGCCGCTCAACGAACGGGCCGTGATGCGGGTCTGGTTTGCCGAGCTGGCGGCGGGCACGCCGGAGCCCCTGGAGGACCACGACGAACTGCGGTGGGTGGCCCTGGCCAACCCGGACGAAGTCCTGCGGCTGCCCTGGATCCCGGCCGACCTTCCCATTGTGGAGGCACTCCTGGCCGCCGCCGCGGCCGAACCCTCGCCAAACTGACACCTGTATGTCTACGCTGGGGCGAACCGAGAGGAGCTGGGCGTGCAGGTCGGGGTCAGACGGGAACAGCGTGCCGGGGAACGCAGGGTTGCGGCCACCCCCGAGACAGTGCGGCAGCTGACGGGTCTTGGCCTGTCGGTGCTGGTGGAATGCGGGGCCGGCACCGCCGCCGGGTATAACGACGCCGACTACGAGGCGGCCGGTGCGGTCCTGACCCCGGCGCTGCCGCTGGCGGCCCTAGATGTCCTGCTGCACGTCCGTCCGCTTTCGCCCGAGACCGCCGCGGAGCTGCGCGCCGGGACCGTCACCGTCGGCTTCGCGTCCCCGGCCTCGGAGCTGCAGACGGTGGGGGCCCTTGCCGCCGCGGGGGTGACGTCCTTCGCCCTCGAACTCGTGCCGCGGATTTCCCGTGCACAGTCCATGGACGCCCTGAGTTCGCAGTCCCTAGTCGCCGGCTACCGCGCCGTGCTGGAGGCGGCCCTGCGCTACCCGAGGTTTTTCCCCCTCTACATGACCGCTGCGGGGACCATCCCGCCGGCCCGGGTGCTGGTCCTGGGCGCCGGCGTTGCGGGGCTCCAGGCGATCGGCACCGCGAAACGCCTTGGCGCCCGGGTCTCCGCCAACGACATCCGGGCCGCGTCAGCCGACGAGGTCGCATCGATGGGCGGCACCTTTATCAACCTGGAGCTCGACGCCCGGGCCGCGGACACCCCCGCCGAGGGCACCGGCGGATACGCCCGCGAGCTCGCCGAAGACCGGGCCGACCGGCAGCGGGCCCTGCTGGCGCCGCACGTCGCCGCAGCGGATGTGCTCATCACCACCGCGGCGATCCCTGGCCGGCCGGCGCCGCTGCTGGTCACCGCCGCTATGGTCGCCGCGATGAAGGCGGGATCCGTGGTGGTGGACCTCGCCGCCGAGTCCGGCGGGAACGTGGAGGGCGTCATCGCCGGCCGGGACGTCCTGGTTCCCGTCCCGGGCGGGACCGTGACACTGGTGGGAATGCAGGACGCGGCCTCCGCCGTCGCCTCGGACGCGTCCCGGCTGTACGCCAAGAACGTGGCCAATTTGCTGGCCCTGATGACCACGGACGGGAAGGTGGTCCCGGACTTCGACGACGACGTCGTCGCCGGCGCGTGCCTGACCCACGGCGGCGCCGTCCGCCACGCCGGCACCGCGGCAGCGATGGAGGCACTGAACTAATGGACGCAGTCACGTTGCTCACCGTGGTGGTGCTCGCCGTCTTTGTCGGCTTCGAAGTGGTCTCCAAAGTCACCAGTAAGCTGCACACCCCGCTGATGTCCGGCGCCAACGCCATCCACGGCATCATCCTGGTCGGCGCGGTCATCGTCGCCGGCCAGGCGGGGGAGCCCTGGCTGCTGGCCGTCGCCCTGCTGGCGGTGGTCCTGGCCACCGCCAACCTGGTGGGCGGCTTTGTGGTCACCGACCGGATGCTGGAAATGTTCGGCCCGCGGAAAACGGCCCCTCCCGCGGATCCGTCCGGAGCTCCGCCCGGAGCCCGGACCGGGGCCGGGACCGTCGCCGGCGACCCGGGGGAGGGCCGGCGATGAGCATTCTCGCCCCGGGGTGGACCGCGCTGCTGTACCTGGTGGCCGCCGTGTGCTTCATTCTCGCGCTGAAAGGCCTTAGCTCGCCGAAGACCGCCCGCCGCGGCAACGCGATCGGGGCCGCCGGGGCGGTGGTGGCGCTGGTGACCGTGTTCCTCTCCGGGCGGCTGGAGAACATACCGCTGATCCTCGCCGCCATCGCCGTGGGCACCGCCCTCGCCGTTCCCGTGGCACGGCGGGTGCAGATGACCCAGATGCCGCAACTGGTGGCCCTGTTCAACGGGGTGGGCGGCGGAGCGGCTGCCCTGGTCGCCGTACTGGAACTCGGTCACAGCGACGACCCCTGGGTCCGCCTCGCCGTGGTCTTCACCCTCCTTGTCGGGGCGGTGTCCTTCGCCGGATCGGCCGTGACTGTGGGGAAGCTGCAGGAACTGATCAGCACCCGCCCGCTGCTCTTCCCGGGGATGCCCGCCGTGATGGTCCTTGTCCTGGCCGGTGCCCTGACGGCCGGCGCCCTCGTGGTGCTGACCGGTTCGCCCGGCTGGGCCGGCGTACTGCTGGTCCTGGGCCTGGCAGCCGGGCTCCTACTGGTACTCCCGGTCGGGGGCGCCGACGTGCCGATCGTAATTTCGCTGCTCAACGCGTTCACCGGCCTCGCCGTCGCCGCGTCCGGGGTGGTGCTGGGCAATGTGCTGCTGCTCGTCGCCGGGACCCTTGTGGGGGCCAGCGGCACCATCCTGACCAAGGTGATGGCCTCCGCCATGGGCCGCGGTGTTACGGGGATCATGTTCGGCGCCTTCCGCGGCGGCTCGACGGCGGGATCCACGGCCCTGAGCGACCAGCCGGTGCGCTCCTCCTCGGCGGAGGATGTGGCCGTTCAGCTCGGGTACGCCCAACGTGTCGTGATCGTCCCGGGCTACGGACTGGCGGTGGCCCAGGGCCAGCACACGGTGGCCGAGCTCGCCACAGCCCTGGCCGCCAGGGGAGTGGACGTGGTGTTCGCCATCCATCCGGTGGCCGGGAGGATGCCCGGGCACATGAACGTGCTGCTGGCCGAAGCCAACGTGCCGTACGAATCACTGCGGGAACTCGACGAGGTCAACCCCGAATTCGCCAACACGGACATCGCACTGGTGGTGGGCGCCAACGACGTCGTCAACCCTGCGGCGAAGTCCTCCCCGGGGTCACCGATCTATGGAATGCCGATCCTTGAGGTGGTGCAGGCGCAACAGGTGGTATTCCTCAAACGCTCGATGCGCCCGGGATTTGCAGGCATCGAAAACGAGCTCCTGCACGATCCCAAAACCACACTGTTGTTCGGCGACGCCAAGGATTCATTGTCCAAGGTCCTCGGCGCAGTCAAGATCCTCTAGCCGGCAGGACCCAAGCGCGGACCGGGTCTCAGAACAGCGTGGCCTGCCCGGCCGAGGTGCCAGCCGGATTCCCGGCCGCGGCTCCGGTCGCGGCTCCGGCCGCGGTTACCGGCTCCGGGATGCTCCCTGCCGGGTACTGGGCTTCCTCGTCCCGGGGGTCGACGTTGAGGTCGCGGTGGCTGAACCCGGAGGACCCCAGGAAACCGTGCCGGGACTTGAAATACCGGATGCGCCCGGCCAGCCACTCCCGGTATTCCTTCGACGCGTAGGAGCCGGTGCCGTAGAGGCGGCGGTACCTGCCGGCGAGCTGGGGATGTTCGCGGGCGATCCACTGCATAAACCATTCGCGGGTGCCTGGTTTGAGGTAAAGGGCGCCGGCCGTGACACCGGTAGCGCCGGCCGCCGCCAGCGAGCCGAAGAGTGAATCCAAGGCCTCGTCGGAGTCGGAGAGCCAGGGCAGGATCGGCATGGCCATCACGCCGCAGGGAAGGCCGGCCTCCCGCAGGCGGGAGACCAGTTTCAGCCGCGCCCGCGGGCCGGGGGTCCCAGGTTCCACGGCTTCGGACAGCGTCTCGTCGGTCATGGCCAGCGATATTCCCACGCCTACGGGGACCTGGGCGGCGGCATGCTTGAGCAGCGGGATGTCGCGGGACAGCAACGTACCTTTGGTGAGGATGGACAGCGGAGTGCCGGAGTCGGCCAGGGCGCCGATGATCCCGGGCATCAGCCGGTAGCGGCCCTCGGCGCGCTGGTACGGGTCCGTGTTGGTGCCCAGGGCTACGTGSTGGCGCTGCCAGGAKGSCTTGGCSARTTCYTTGCGCAGSACYTCSGCKGCGTTGATYTTSACYACCACCTGGCTGTCRAAGTCCAGGCCGGCGTCGAAGTCCAGGTACGTGTGGCTCTTGCGGGCGAAGCAGTAGACGCAGGCGTGGCTGCAGCCACGGTAGGGATTGACGGTCCAGTCGAAGGGCATACGGGAACCGGCGACCACCTTGTTGAGCACCGATTTGGCAGTGACCTCATGGAAAGTGACCCCGGCAAACTCGGGGGTGGAGACGGACCGGACCAGTCCGGCCAGCGGGAGCAGCGCGGGAGCGGCCTGCGCCGGACCGCGCCCGGGCCCGGTGCCTGACGGGTCAGCTGGTTCTCCGGTGGCTGGTCCGGCGGGCTTCAGTGCTTGCGCGTCCCATCTCATGAGTACATTCGAATATATGTTCGAAGTTAAGTCAAGGACTGCGGCACCAGGATTCTGCGTTGCGGCCGGCAGTGCGTTGCTAGGCTGGGCGCATGATCCTCCTGACCGGCTTTGAACCCTTCGGCGGCGAAACCACCAACCCGTCCTGGACCGCGGCGCACCACGCGGCGGAGCTGCTCAGAGCCGACGGACACGACGCCGTGGCCGTCGAACTGCCCTGCGTGTTCGGGGAGGCGCTCACGGTCCTCGACGAGGCGCTGGCGCAGTACCGTCCGGAACTCGTGGTCTGCGCGGGACAGGCCGGCGGCCGGGCCCGGATCTCGCTGGAGCGGATTGCGATCAACTGCGACGACGCACGGATTCCGGACAATGCGGGCCACGCGCCCGTGGACGAACCGGTGGTTCCCGGTGCCCCTGCGGCCTACTTCAGCACCCTTCCGCTGAAGGCGGCCGTGGCGGCGCTCGCCGGTGCGGGGATTCCTGCCGAGGTCTCGCAGACCGCCGGCACGTATGTGTGCAATCACGTCTTTTACGGCCTGATGCACAGCCTGCGGCTGAGCCCCGCCATCCGCGGCGGCTTCGTCCATGTCCCGTACGGCCCGGACCAGGTGCCGGCCGGGAGCGGGTTCGCCTCGCTGCCGCTGGAACAGATGGCGCAGGCGCTCGCCGTCGTCGTCCGGACAGCACTGGCGACGACGGCGGATCTCAGGATCGCTGCCGGCGCGACCCACTGATTACTCCAGCAGTTCCCACACGACGTCGACGGCGGCGGTGACCTCGGCGCCGCCCGCCTCGACCGTCAATACCTCCGACGCGACGGCCCGCTGGATCCCGGCCAGCGGGATCGGGCCGGCGTGGCCCGGCTGTCGGGTCACCGACAGGGCGCGGCCCAGCCGGGCTCCAGCCAGGGCGGCGAAGTGCCCGGCGGTTGTCACGGCATCGTGCCACGCCGCCTCCCGGGCCCGGGCTTCCACCCCGGCAGGGTCGGCGAACCCCAGCTCCAGGCCGTTGAGGCGTACGTCGTCCCCGCCGGCGGCCACCGCCGCGGCGATGATGCGGGAGGCGTCGGCCATTACCCGGAGCCGGACACTGAGGCTACTCGTGGCCAGATACCCGGAGACAAGCTGGCCCCGGCCCTCCTGCCAGCTGACCTCGGCCCGGACGTTCAGCCCTGTTGTGGTGATGTCCGCGCCGGGCACATTCTGCCCGCGAAGCGCTGCCGTCACGGCGGCGGACGCTCTGGCGGCCTCCCCGTAGGCGGCCTCCACCCCGGGGCGGCGGCATTCGACGCCGAGGGAAAGCGTCAGCAGGTCCGGGGCCGCTTCCGCGGCACCGGTGCCCGTCACCGTGATGGTCCTGGGAGTTTCCGTCATGCTAGGCCTCAATCCGCCCGGAGGCTGTGGTACCGGAGTGCCGTGGCGGCCTCCGGGAGGGGTGTCGGGGAGTGGGCGGCGGGTAGCCGCCGGCCTGGAGCCCGGCGTTCCGCTCAAAGACGTTCGCCGACCCCGGGTTGCCGGTCCTCCACACGGACCAGCCGGCCGCCAGGAAGTACAAGGGCAGGAACGGAACGCCCAGGCACCAGGCGTATTGGGTGCTGTGCCGCTCCTCGTGGCCCAGCAGCACGGTGTTGTTCAGTGCCTCGGCCGCTCCTGCGCGGAAGAGCACCACGTTGCCCACGGTGAACGCCGCCGCGGCCGGCAGGGGCCAGCGGTAGCCCGTGGCGATGATGAGTCCGCGGGGGCCTCGGCGGAGCCGGGTCCGGGCGCAGGCCGCCAGCAGCAACCCCAGCGGAGTCGTCGCATTCAACACATTGGCCACCTGCCGCAGCCGCTGTCCGGACGTCATGAGGCCATGCTAGCGGGGGAGCCCTGCCGCCAGGAGGGCCCGTCCGTCACGTTCGGGCCCCCGGATGCGTTCATCTAGACTGGACAGGAGCGCCCGCCGGGAAGTTTGCGGCGAGCCCTGCCCTGTCCCTGCCCAGTGCCGACGACGGATGCGCGCGTGCTGCTGCGTCCGTTCCCGGCATCACCCGACTCGTAGCTAAGAACAGTAGATGACTGAAACTTTGCCGGGCGCAGCCGTCCCGAACCCTCTGGACGAAGCCGCCATCACCGCCGCCGTAGACCAAGCCGTCGCCGCCATCGCCGCTGCCTCGACGCTCGACGAACTCAAGGCCGTGCGGCTGGCCCACACCGGGGAAAAATCCGCGCTGAGCCTGGCCAACCGCGAAATCGGTGCACTGCCCAAGGACCAGAAGGCCGCCGCCGGCAAACTGATGGGAGTTTCCCGCGGACGCGTCAACAAGGCGCTCGCGGACCGCACCGTGGAACTCGAGGCCGAGAACGACGCCCGGATCCTGGTCGAGGAGACCGTGGACGTCACCGCCGCCCCGCGCCGCCGTCGTGCCGGCGCCCGCCACCCGCTCTCGACCCTGCAGGACCGCGTTGCGGACATCTTCGTCGGCATGGGCTGGGAAATCGCCGAGGGCCCCGAGGTCGAGTCCGAATGGTTCAACTTCGACGCGCTGAACTTCAAGCCGGACCACCCTGCCCGCGAAATGCAGGACACCTTCTTCGTGGAGCCGCCCGAGGCCCACCTGCTGATGCGCACCCACACCTCCCCGGTCCAGGTCCGGTCCATGCTGGAACGCGAGGTGCCCATCTACGTCCTGTGCCCCGGCAAGGTCTTCCGCACCGACGAACTCGACGCCACCCACACCCCGGTCTTCCACCAGTTCGAAGGCCTGGCCATCGACAAGAAGCTGTCCATGGCGGACCTGCGAGGCACGCTGGAGCACTTCGCCCGCCAGATGTTCGGCGAGGAAGCCCAGATCMGGCTTCGCCCCAACTACTTCCCCTTCACCGAGCCGTCCGCGGAGCTCGACATCTGGCACCCAGGCGCCAAGGGTGGTCCGCGCTGGATCGAGTGGGGCGGCTGCGGCATGGTCAACCCCAACGTGCTGCGCGCCGCCGGCATCGATCCGGACATTTATTCAGGTTTTGCCTTCGGCATGGGCATCGAGCGTACCCTCATGTTCCGCAACGAGGTCGGCGACATGCGCGACATGATCGAAGGCGATGTACGTTTCAGCGAGCACTTCGGGATGGAGATCTAACAGTGCGTATCCCCCTTTCCTGGCTGCGCGAATTCGCGGCCGTTCCGGCCGAAGCAACGGCCGAAGACGTTATGGCGGACCTCGTTAAGGTCGGTTTCGAAGAAGAAGCGGTCCACCGCCCCACGGACACCCTCCAGGGCCCCGTGGTGGTGGGCCAGGTCCTGAGCCTGGTCAAGGAACCCCAGACCAATGGCAAGACCATCAACTGGTGCCAGGTCCGGGTTGTCCCCGAGGGCCAGCAGCAGACCCTGACCGGCGAGGGCATCGACCCCTCCGGCGTCCAGGGCATCATCTGCGGCGCCCACAACTTCGTGGAAGGCGACAAGGTGGTGGTGACCCTGCCGGGCGCCGTGCTGCCCGGCGATTTCCGCATCTCCGCCCGCAAGACCTACGGGCACCTCTCCGCCGGCATGATCGCCTCCGTGCGCGAACTCGGCATCGGCGAGGACCACGACGGGATCCTGGTCCTCTCACGCATTGGCCTGGACCCGGAAGTCGGCACCGACGCCATGGAGCTGCTGGGCCTCTACGACCAGGCCGCCGAAATCAACGTCACCCCGGACCGCGGCTATGCGTTCTCGATCCGAGGCGTCGCCCGGGAGTACGCACACGCCACCGGCACGCCGTTCACCGACCCGGCATCCACCGTGACGGCGCCCGCCGACCTGGCCGGCGGCTTCGGCGTCAAGCTCAACGATGACGCCCCGATCTACGGCAAGCCCGGCTGCGACCGCTTCGTGGCCCGCACCGTCCGCGGCGTCGACGCCACCAGGCCGACACCGCCGTGGATGACCTCCCGGCTGCGGCTCGCGGGCATCCGGTCGATCTCCCTGCCGGTGGACATCTCCAACTACGTCATGCTGGAACTCGGCCAGCCCACCCACTGCTATGACCTGGACACGCTCTCGGGCGACATTGTGGTCCGGCGGGCGGCGGCCGGGGAAAAGATCATCACCCTGGACGCCAAGGAACGCACCCTCGACGCCGAGGACCTCCTGATCACCGATGATTCCGGCGCGATCGGCATCGCCGGTGTGATGGGCGGCGCCGCCACCGAAGTCTCGGACGCCACCACCAACATCCTGGTGGAAGCCGCGCACTTCGACGAGGTCTCGATCGCCCGCTCGCGCCGGCGCCACAAGCTGCCGTCCGAGGCCTCCAAGCGTTTCGAACGCGGCGTCGACTGGCACATCGCCCCGGTGGCGGCCCAGCGGGTGGTAGACCTCCTGGTCGAACTCGCCGGCGGCACCGCCGACGCAACGGGGACCGACGTCGGGACCGCCCCTGACGCCGTCGCCGTCGAACTGCCAGCGGGCTTCGCGGCGGAGCGCATCGGCATCGACTTCACCGAGGAGCAGATCCTGACCTCGCTGCAGGACCTCGGTGCCGTGGTTGAGAAGACCGGCACCGGGTACTCCGTCACGGCCCCGAGCTGGCGCACCGACCTGGAGACCAAGGAGGACCTCTCCGAGGAAATCGCCCGGCTGGTCGGCTACGACAAGATCCCGGCGACCCTGCCGGTGGCACCCCCGGGCCGCGGCCTGACCCGGGTGCAGCAGCAGCGCCGCCGGCTCATCCAGGCCCTGGCCGACGCCGGCCTCACCGAAGTCCTGGCCTACCCGTTTGTCTCCAAGGCTGCCAACGACACCTTTGGTGTCCCGGCCGCCGGCGCGGAACGGAAAGCGCTCAAGCTGGCCAACCCGATCAGCGAAGAGCACGGCTACCTGCGGACCTCCATCCTGCCCGGCCTGATCGAGGTGGCCAAGCGCAACCACTCCCGCGGTTTCCGCGACCTGGCGCTCTTCGAATCCGGGCTGGTGTTCCTGCCGAACGGAACGCTGGGCACCGCGTCCATTCCTCCGTTGGGCGCCAAACCAGCCGATGACGTGCTGGACGGGCTGTACGACGGCGTCCCGGACCAGCCGCTGCACCTCGCGGCCGTGTTGACCGGGTTCGATTCCCCCGCCGCGCCCGAGCACACGCCCCGGCCCTGGGACTGGGCCGACGCGCTGGACCTGGCCCGGCTCGCCGGCGACGTCCTCGGCGTCGAGCTGGTGGTCAGCCGAGGCGAGCACCAGGCCTTCCACCCGGGCAGGACCGCGCAGCTGGCCCTGCGCAGCGGCGACGTGATCGGTTATGCCGGCGAACTGCACCCGAAGCTGCTCGCAGCCCACGACATGCCGGCCCGCTCGGCGGCGCTGGAACTGAACGCAGACGCGCTGTTCGACGCCGCCGCCGATGTGATCGTGGCCCGGCACATCTCCAGCTACCCCGTAGCCACCCAGGACGTTGCCCTGGTGGTGGCCGCCGACGTCCCGGCGGATGACGTGCTGGCTGCCTTGCGCGAGGGCGCGGGGGAGCTGCTGGAGGACGTGTCCTTGTTCGACGTCTACGCCGGGAAGGGCATCGAGGACGGCAAGAAGTCGCTCGCCTTCAACCTCCGGTTCCGCGCGGATGACCGGACGTTGACGGCCGACGAGGCCTCGGCCGCCAGGGACGCCGCGGTCGCAGCTGCGCACGAGCGCTTCGGGGCCGTGCAGCGCTGACGCCCTGACGGACCCGACGTTTTGACGTCAACCGGTGACCTGCAGGAGGGCGGGACCATGGCATCGCAGTTAGTACTGCGGTCGGTCCCGCCCTTCGGCGTATCCGGCGCCGGCACCCCTGGCTGGGGCCGGCTGGCCCCGGACGCCGTGGAGGYCGCCGCGCTGGCGCTGCTGGACGACGTCGAACTCGACCGCGCGAACGGCCTGGAGCCCGGACCGCGGGAGGCCTTCCTGTCCGGCCGGCTGGCCCAGCGCCGGCTCGCGGCGGAACTGCTGGAGGTCCCGGCATCGGACCTCACGGCTGCCTACACCTGCCCGCAGTGCGGCCCCGGAGCCGCGCACGGCAGGCCGGGGTACAGCGAGGGCGGCGCGCCGGTGCCGCTGCTGCTCAGCCTCTCCCGCAGTGCCGGCTGGATCCTGCTGGCGGCCGTTCCGGACCCCCTGCCCGGACAACGCCTCGGCGTTGACCTGCAGGATCCGGCGGGGACAGACTTTGACGGCTTTGACACGGTGGCGCTGAGCCCGGCGGAGCGGGCCAGCCTGACCGGCCTTCCCCCGGCCGCGCAACTGCCCGGACGGGCACGCCTCTGGGCGCGGAAAGAGGCGTGGCTAAAGCTCACGGGTGCCGGATTGCGGACAGCTCCGGACACGGTGGAGGTGCTCCGAAATCCCGACATCCGGGACCTGCCGCCCGCCGAAACCGGGCTGCCGGCACACTTTGCCGCCGCCGTCGCAAATCAGCCGGGCAGGGGCGGGAGCGCTTCCTCGTAGAGCCAGGGGTGCAGCAGGGCTTCGGCGTCGATGCCGGCGGCGCGGTCAGCCGCCATGATGAAATCTTCAGTGGTGACCGATCCGTGCCGGTGGGCCGCCGTCCAGTCGTGCAGGAGCGCGAAGAACGCGAGGTCGCCGCAGCGGAGCCGGACCGCGTGCAGGGCCAGGGCGCCGCGCTTGTAGACACGGTCATCAAACATCAGTTCCGGCCCGGGGTCGCCCACCAGCACGTCCTGCTCCTGCCGGCTCAGCAGCCGCCAGGCGGCCCGGGCGCGGTCGCCGACACTCATGATCCCGGCCTCCTCGGACCAGAGCCACTCCGCGTAGCAGGCGAACCCCTCGTGCAGCCAGATGTCTTTCCAGGAGGCTGCCGTCAGCGAGTTTCCGAACCACTGGTGTGAGAGTTCGTGGGCGATCAGGCGCTGCGACTCCCAGTCGGTGGACAGGTGGTTGCGGCCGAAGATGGACAGCGACTGCGCCTCCAGCGGGATCTCGAGGGGATCGTCGGTCACCACAACGGTGTAGCCCGGAAACGGAAAAGGCCCGAAGCAGCTGGTGAAGGTGCGCATCATCTGCGGCTGCCGGGCCAGCCCGGTACGTGCCAGGGCCACCAGCTCGGCCGGAACGGCGGCGGTCTGGACGATGTCGCCGGCGGTCCGTTCCGGGTTGAGCGGCAGCAGTTCGTAGCGGCCGATCTGGACGGTGGCGAGGTAGGTGGCCATCGGCTCGGACTGTTCGTAGACCCAGGTTTCCCGGCTGGAGCGCGCATGGTGGGAGACGAGGGACCCGTTGCAGACGGCCCGGTAGTTGGCGTCCGTGCTGACGGAAATCCGGTAGCTGGCTTTGTCTCCCGGGTGGTCGTTGCACGGGAACCAGGACGCGGCGCCGTTCGGCTGGCCGGCCACCAGGACGCCGTCGCTCAGTTCCTCCCAGCCCACCTCACCCCAGAGTCCGCGGCGGGGCGCCGGATTTCCTTCGTAGCGGATGTCCAGGCTGAACTCGTCACCGGGAAGCACTGCGGGCTCCGGGACCACCACAAGCTGGCCAGCGCGCTGGCTGAATTTGCGGACCTTCCGGCCGGGCATCAGGACCTTGGTGGCGCGGAGCCCGGTCAGGTCGAGGACAATCGCGGAGCTCTGCCGGCGGGCAACGGCGCGCAGGGTGGCGCGGCCCCGGAGGTGGTTGCTGTTGATCCGGTAGTCGAGCTCCAGTTCGTAGCGCGCGACGCGGTACACGTCGGTGCCGTGGCCGGGCATGTAGGGATCCGGGGCGGTCGCGGATGCCGCGGGAGGCAGTTCCTCGGCGGCGGATGCTGGGGGAGTCATGGACGGCCTTCGGTGGTTGYGGCTGGCACGGTGCCTGCCGGGCGGAGCGCGGGCTGGTGCTACTTCGGCTTGGGCGCCGGGACTACCGGGCCGCCCCACGGACTGACGGGATTGCCCATCCAGTAGGTGGCGGCGGGGACCGTTTCCCCCCTCATCACAAGGGATGCCGGACCCACGGTGCCCCCGTTGCCGATCCGTGCCCGCGGCAGGATGACCCCGTGCGGGCCCATGGTGGCGCCGTCTTCGAGCGTAACAGTGTCGATGCTCATGACCCGGTCGTGGAACAGGTGCGTTTGGACGACGCAGCCCCGGTTCACCGTTGAACTGCGGCCCAGCGTGACCAGGTCCGCTTCCGGGAACCAGTAACTCTCGCACCAGGTGCCGGCACCGAYCTTCGCGCCGAGGGCACGAAGCCACCAGACAAGGGCCGGGGTACCCGACGCTGCGCGCGCGAACCACGGGGCGCTGACCATCTCGATGAACGTGTCCACCACCTCGTTGCGCCAGATAAAGGAGCTCCAGAGCGGGTGCTCGCCGGGGCGGATGCGCCCCACCAGGAGCCACTTGGCGACGACGGCGCTTCCGGCGGCGGCCGCGCCGGCCAGCAGCACCACCACGCCGCCCAGCAGGGCAGCGACCGCGTAGTTGAAGGTCACCGCCAGCCAGTCCAGCGCTATCAGCACCGCGGCGGCCACGGCCACTGTCAACACCACGGGAATGAAGCGGCAGAGCTCCCACAAGGCGCGGGCGAGTTTGAGCCGCAGGGGCGGCTGGAAGGTGCGGGTGTCGTCGGAGGCGATGGCGGTCCGCCGCAGCCGGACCGGCGGGCTGCCCAGCCACGACGTGCCCGCCTTGGCCTTCGCCGGGGTGGCCGAGAGCACCGCCACCAGAGAGTTCTTGGGCACGCTCCGCCCGGCTCCGGTCATGCCGGAGTTGCCGAGGAACGAACGCTTCCCCACCTTGGCCGGGGCAATCTTCATCCACCCGCCGCCGAGCTCGTAGGAGGCGATCAGGGTGTCATCGGCCAGGAAGGCCCCCGCGCCGACGGTCGTCATTTTCGGGATCAGCAGCACGGTGGAGGCCTCCACGTTCCGGCCGATCCTGGCGCCCAGGAGGCGCAGCCAGACGGGGGTGAACAGGCTGGCGTAGATCGGGAACAGCAGGTCGCGGGCCAGGTCCAGGACCCGTTCCGTGGCCCAGACCTGCCAGCCGATCCGGCTGCGCACCCGGTAGTAGCCGGCCTGCAGCCCCAGCCCCAGCAGGCGCGTGGTGGCCAGAATCAGCAGCAGGTTGGCGCTGAACCAGGCGAGTGCGGCCAGCGGGAGGGACAGGACCAGTTGCGGCAGGGCGCCTGTCAGCGAGTCGTGGCCGCGGATGCCGGCGAAGATCACCAGCGCGGCGGCCGCGGCGGAGACGTAGGGGATCAGGGCCAGGAGGGCCGACGCCGAGGCGAAACCCACGATCCACAGCCGGCCGGCCAGGCGATGCTCCGGCGGGGCATCGGGCCAGTCCGCTTTCGCCTTGCCCCGGCGTTCGGCCGGGGAACCGGCCACCAGATGACCGGCCTTGACCCGGCCCAGGACCGCGGAACCCGGTTCCACCTGCGCCCCGGCGCCGATGCTGGCGCCGGGCATCAGGGTGCTGCGGGCTCCGATCACGGCGTCGGCGCCGATACGGATCGCCCCGATATGGACCGAATCGCCGTCAATCCACCAGCCGGAGAGGTCCACTTCGGGTTCGACGTTGCTTCCGCTCCCCAGCGACAGCAGGCCGGTGACCGGCGGCAGCGAGTGCAGCTGGACGTTGTTCCCGATGGTGGCGCCGAGGGCCCGCGCGTAGTACGGCACCCAGGGGGCGCTTGCAAGGCTGATGGCGCCGGCCAGGTCCTGGATCTGTTCCGCGAGCCACAGCCGCAGGTGCACCCGGCCGGAGCGAGGATAGCTGCCCGGACGGACGTTGCGCAGCAGGAGCCGTGCCGCGGCTACCGAGATGGCCATGCGGCCGGCCGGGCTGACGAATACCAGCCACGACGCGCCCACCCACCACCAGGACAGCGTCGGGGCGGCGGAAAACCCGGCGAGGGAGGCGAGCACGTTGTTGGCGGCCATCAAATAGGTCAGCCAACGCATCCCAACCAGGATGTGCAGCGGAACGCCAAGAAAGGTCTGCAGCCACTGGGCCCGGCGGGACGTGGGACGTACCGACCGTTCGCCGGCCGCGGCGGCACCGCCCTCCGGCAGGGACTGGCGGGCGGCGTCGATCAGGGCGCCAAGCCGTGGGGTGGCGTAGATATCGGCCACCGTGATGGTGGGGTAGCGGACCCGCAGCGCAGAAACGAGCTGGGCCGCGGCCAGCGAGCCGCCGCCGAAGGCGAAGAAGTCGGCGTCGAGGTTGGTGACGGTTCCGCCGAGCACCGCGCTCCACTGCTCGACGACCCACCGGGCATCCTCCGGAAGGTCCAGCGGCTCCGCGGTGGTATCGGCACCTGCCCCGGCCAGCGGCCACGGCAGCGCGTTCCGGTCCACCTTGCCGCTGGTCTTGGTCGGCAGGGAGTCCACAACGGTCAGGAGCGGGATCAGCGGGGCCGGCAGGGTGGCCGTGAGCTGCTGCCGCGCCGCGGCCAGGTCCAGCTCCCGGCCCTCGGCGGGGGAGAGGTAGCCCACCAGCACCTGGTTGCCGGCTGCCGTGGTGCGGACGGCGGCGGCGGCGCCGGCGACGTCGGGCAGGGACTGGAGGGCGGCGTCGACCTCGCCCAGTTCGATCCGGCGGCCGCCCAGCTTAACCTGTTCATCGGCCCGGCCAACGAACAGCAGGCCGGCCCGTTCGTACCGCACGAGGTCCCCGGAACGGTAAGCGCGCGCCCAGCCCAGGGCCGGGAACGGGGCGTACTTTTCGGCGTCCTTGACCGGATCGAGGTAGCGGGCCAGCCCGACGCCGCCGATGATCAGCTCCCCGATCGCGCCCTCCGCGACCGGTGCGCCGTCGGAGCCCACGACGGCGAGGTCCCAGCCGTCCAGCGGCAGTCCGATCCGCACCGGACCCGGCCCGCCCAGCGGAGCGGCGCAGGCGACCACCGTGGCCTCGGTCGGGCCGTAGGTGTTCCACACTTCGCGGCCGTCAACGGCCAGCCGGGCGGCAAKCTCGGGCGGGCACGCCTCGCCGCCGAAAATCAGCAGCCGGACGCTTTCCAGGGACTCCACCGGCCACAGYGCCGCGAGCGTCGGCACCGTGGAGACCACCGTGATGCCGTGGTTGATCAGCCACGGGCCCAGGTCCATGCCGGTCCTGACCAGGGCCCGCGGCGCCGGCACCAGGCAGGCGCCGTGCCGCCAGGCCAGCCACATTTCCTCGCAGGAGGCGTCGAAGGCCACGGACAGCCCGGCCAGCACCCGGTCCTGGGGGCCGACCGGCTCGGCCTGCAGGAAAAGCCGGGCCTCGGCATCGACGAACGCGGCCGCGGAGCGGTGCTGCACCGCGACGCCCTTGGGGATGCCGGTGGATCCGGAGGTGAAGATCACCCAGGCGTCGTCGTCCGGGACCGGCTGCCGCGCCCCCTGGAACGGCCGGGGGCGGTCCGGTGCGGCCGTAATCGTGCCGCCGGCGCGCACGATGCCGGCTACCCGGGCCTCGCCGAAGACCAGTTTGGCCCGCTCGTCAGGATCGTCCGCGTCGACCGGGACGTAGGCGGCCCCCACGAACAGGATCGCGAGGATGGCGACATAGAGCTCGTTGGTGCCGGACGGAATCCGGACCCCGATGTTGTCTCCCGCGCCCAGCCCTTCCGCGTGCAGATGCCTGGCCGCGGCCCGGACCTCGTCCATCAGCTGGGCGTAGCTGAGCGAGCGGCGGCCGTCGTCGAGCGCGGACGCCTCAGGGAAACGGTCCGCGGTGTCCTGCAGGACGTCGATCAGGGTCCGGGCGGGCGGCGCCGCCAGGGCACCGGGCAGCTGCGGTTCAAACACGGGCCCGGCCGGCGCAGCGTTGCCGGAGGGCGGTTGTTGCTCAATCACGGGGAGATTCTCACCCCGGCAGGTGAACGGAACATGGCGCGTGGCTCCCGCGGACGGTCAGGGAACCAGGATGACCTTGCCGGTGGTGCGGCGCTGTTCCAGGTCGGTGTGCGCCGTGGCGGCGTCGGCGAGATCGTAGCGGGCGCCGATCCGGACCTTGAGGCTGCCGTCGGCCACGGCGGCAAAGAGCTCGTCCGAACGCCAGCGGCGCTCCTGCGCGTCCTGGAGGAAGTGGGTGATAGTCGGACGGGTCAGGTACAGCGAGCCGCCGGCATTGAGGCGCTGCGGGTCGAACGGCGGAACCGGACCCGACGCGGCGCCGAAGAGCACCAGCGTCCCGCGGATCCGGAGCGCAGCCAGGGAATCGTCGAAGGTATCCTTGCCGACGCCGTCGTACACAACGTGCGCGCCGGCGCCGTCGGTGAGCTCGCGGACCTTGGCGGCAAAGCCGTCGTAGCGCAGCACATGGTCGGCGCCGGCCCCGCGGGCCAGCGCCTCTTTCTCGTCCGTGGACACCGTGGTGATGACCTGCGCGCCCTTGGCCTTGAGCAGCTGGATCAGCAGCAGGCCCACGCCTCCGGCACCGGCGTGCAGCAGCACCGTGTGACCGGCCTCCACCTTGAACGAGGAGTTGATGAGGTAGTGGGCGGTAATGCCCTGGAGGGGGAGGGCCGCCGCGGTGTAGTCGTCGACGCCGTGGGGGACCGGCAGTGCCTTGTCCGCATCCACGACGGCGTACCCGGCGTAGCAGGCGACGCCTTCGGCGGTGGCCACCCGATCGCCGGTGGAGAAGCCGGTGACGCCGTCGCCGAGCTCCTCGATGGTTCCGGAGGCCTCGGATCCCGGGGTGAAGGGGTACTGCACCTTGTACGTGCCGCTGCGCTTGTAGGTGTCAATGAAGTTCACCCCGACGGCGGCGACTTTGATCAGGAGCTGGCCAGGACCCGGAACGGGCCGGTCGACCTCCGCGACTTCCAGGACCTCCGGTCCGCCGGCCTGCCGGGCGACAATTGCGTGCGTCATGTGTCTCCTTCTGAAGCGTCAGTGCTCTGCGTCCATCCTAGGGACATCGGGGCGCCGAAACGGTATACCGGGGCATGCGTGACGAATGCATAAATATCGGACGCTATGCATAGTCTTGCTGTATAGTCGGGGTTATGACTATTTCTGTAGCGGTCTCCGGTGCCAGCGGCTACGCCGGCGGCGAGGTCCTGAGGCTCCTGGCCGGTCATCCCGACGTCACCATCGGCGGCATCACCGCGCACAGCAACGCCGGTTCCAGACTAGGCGAACTGCAGCCGCATCTCCATGGCTTGGCAGGCCRTATCCTCGAGGACACCACTGTGGAGAACCTGGCCGGGCACGACGTCGTGTTCCTCGCCCTGCCGCACGGGGCGTCGGCGGAGATCGCCGCGCAGCTGCCGGCCGGGACTGTGGTCATTGACGCCGGTGCTGACCACCGGCTGGAGGACCCGGCCGCGTGGGAGAAGTTCTACGGTTCGCCGCACGCCGGCACCTGGCCCTACGGCCTCCCCGAACTTCCCGGCCARCGCGAGGCMCTGCGCGGCGCCACCMGRATCGCCGTGCCCGGCTGCTACCCGACSTCGGCMCTSCTGGCMCTCACCCCGGGSTTCAGCAACCACCTCCTRSARGCCGACGACGTCGTGATTGTCGCCGCGTCCGGCACCTCCGGGGCCGGCAAGGCTGCCAAGGTCAACCTGATCGGCTCCGAGGTCATGGGCTCCATGAGCCCTTACGGCGTCGGCGGCGGACACCGCCACACCCCGGAGATCGAGCAGGGCCTCTCGAAGGCCCTCAACGCTCCCGTCACCGTGTCCTTCACCCCCACGCTGGCCCCGATGAGCCGCGGCATCCTCACCACGGCCACAGCGAAGGTCCGGCCCGGCGTCACTGCCGAGGAACTGCGCAGCGCCTGGGCGGAGGCTTACGACGAAGAACCCTTTGTCCACCTGCTCCCGGAGGGCCAGTGGCCCTCCACCAAGTCCGTGCAGGGCTCCAACCACGCGGTGATGCAGCTGGCCCTAGACGCCCACACCGGCCGTGTGATCGTCACCTGCGCCATCGACAACCTCACCAAGGGGACCGCCGGCGGCGCCGTGCAGTCCATGAACATCGCCCTCGGCCTGGCGGAAACCGCCGGCCTCGACCTGCAGGGAGTCGCACCGTGAGCATCACCGCCCCCCAGGGATTCCGCGCAGCCGGCGTCAAGGCCGGCCTCAAGGCCTCGGGAAATCCTGACCTCGCCCTCGTTGTCAACGACGGCCCCGCCAAGGCGGCCGCCGCCGTCTTCACGTCCAACCGGGTGGCCGCGGCGCCAGTGCACTGGTCCCGCGAGGTCATCAAGGACGGCCGCGTGGACGCCGTCATCCTCAACTCCGGCGGCGCCAACGCCTGCACGGGACCGCAGGGTTTCCAGAACACCCACACCACCGCGGAAAAAACCGCAGAGGCACTCGGGGTGTCCGCGACGGACATCTTTGTCTGCTCCACCGGCCTGATCGGCGAGCAACTTCCGATGGACAAGCTGGTCCCCGCCATCGGCGCCGCTGCCGCTGAGCTGAGCGCCGACGGCGGAGCCGCGGCCGCCACGGCGATCATGACCACCGACTCGGTCTCCAAAGAGGCGGTCTTCACCGGCACCGACGCCGAGGGGCGCGAATACACCATCGGCGGGATGGCCAAAGGCGCCGGGATGCTGGCACCCGGCCTGGCCACCATGCTGGTGGTCCTCACCACGGACGCCCAGGTCCAGCCCGGGCTCCTCGACGTGGCCCTCCGCGACGCCACGCGCGTCACCTTCGACCGCGCCGACTCCGACGGCTGCATGTCCACCAACGACACCGTCGTGCTGCTCGGCTCCGGCGCCTCCGCCGCCACCCCGTCCGCGGCCGACTTCGGCGCAGGACTCACCCAGGTGTGCGCTGAGCTGGCCCGCAAGCTGATCGGCGACGCCGAGGGCGCCAGCCACGACATCGCCATCCGCACCTTCAACGCCGCCAGCGAAAAGGACGCCGAAGTGGTCAGCCGGGCGGTGGCCCGCTCCAACCTGTTCAAGGCCGCGATCTTCGGCAAGGACCCGAACTGGGGCCGTGTGCTCTCCGCCGTCGGCACCACGGACGCCGCGTTCGACCCTGACCAGCTGAACGTCTCGATGAACGGTGTGCAGATCTGCCGCGACGGCAGCATCGGCGATGACCGCGGCCTGGTGGACCTCGAGCCGCGTGAGGTCCTGGTGGAGATCGACCTGCAGGCCGGCGCGGCCGAGGCCACCATCTGGACCAACGACCTCACCCACGACTACGTCCACGAAAACAGCGCCTACTCCAGCTGACCCCGGCAGGGGAAGGCACCGTCGGGACGAACCGAAGGACCAACGCAGATGAACACCCAGACCCGGGAGACCACCTCCATGGCCGATGCCCAGGACAAGGCCGGCACCCTGATCGAGGCGCTGCCCTGGATCCAGCGCTTCGCCGGAACCACCATGGTGATCAAATACGGCGGCAACGCCATGGTCAACGAGGACCTGCGCCGCGCCTTCGCCGAGGACGTGGTGTTCCTGCACCACGTCGGCATCCACCCCGTGGTGGTGCACGGCGGCGGCCCGCAGATTAACGCCATGCTGGGCCGGCTGGGCATCGAATCCGAGTTCAAGGGCGGCCTGCGCGTCACCACCCCCGAGGCCATGGACGTGGTCCGGATGGTCCTCACCGGCCAGGTCGGCCGCGAACTCGTTGGCCTCATCAACTCGCACGGGCCCTACGCCGTCGGKATGTCAGGGGARGACGGCGGRCTGCTGCGSGCCGTCCGSACCGGCACCRYGGTGGACGGCGARGARGTGGACCTGGGCCTCGTGGGCGAGGTTGTCGGCGTGAACCCGGAAGGCATCCTGGACATTGTCGCCGCCGGCCGCATCCCGGTGATCTCCACCGTCGCGCCCGAGACCTTCGAGGACGGCTCCACCACCGGGCAGGTGCTCAACGTCAACGCGGACACCGCCGCCGCGGCCCTCGCGGAGGCCCTCGGCGCCTCCAAACTCGTGATCCTGACCGACGTCGAAGGGCTCTACGCCAACTGGCCGGACCGGTCCTCACTCATTTCCTCCCTCACGGCCTCGGAGTTGCGCGACCTCCTGCCGGGCCTGGAGTCGGGCATGATCCCCAAAATGGAGGCATGCCTCAAAGCCGTCGACGGCGGCGTGGAACGCGCGCACATCGTGGACGGCCGGCTGCCGCACTCGATGCTGCTCGAAACCTTTACGACGGCGGGCATCGGCACGCAGGTTGTCCCGGACGAGGAAGTGACCGCCAAGTGAGCAGCACCGAACTGAACGATTACGCCGACGGCCGCAGCAGCGATGGGGGCCCGGGTGTGGTCGGGCACCGCGAAGCGGGCGGGGCCCCCATCGCTGCGGAGGCCGCCGCAACCACCATTGTCCCGAGCAGCAGCGGAGCAGACTGGCTTTCCCGCTACTCCTCCTCGCTGCTCGGCGTCTTCGGCACGCCCCAGCGGGTGCTGGTCCGGGGCGCCGGCTGCCTGGTCTGGGACGCCGACGGCAAGGAATACCTGGACCTGCTCGGCGGGATCGCAGTGAACGCCCTCGGCCACGCCCACCCCTTCGTCACCTCCGTCATTTCCAGCCAGCTTGCCACCCTGGGCCACGTCTCCAACTTCTTCACCAGCCCCACGCAGGTGGCCCTGGCCGAGAAGCTGCTGGACCTTGCCAAGGCCCCGGCCGGGTCCAAGGTGTTCTTCGCCAACTCCGGCACGGAAGCGGTGGAGGCCGCCTTCAAGCTCGCCCGGCGCAACGCGGGGACGGTCCAGTTGCCGCGCACCAAAATCATCGCCCTCGACGGCGCGTTCCACGGCCGCACCATGGGCGCCCTCGCCCTGACCTCCAAAGAGGCCTACCGGGCGCCGTTCGCGCCGCTGCCCGGCGGCGTCGTCCACGTCCCGTTCGGTGACATCGAAGCCCTCCGCGCCGCGATCGACCAGACCACGGCCGCCGTCTTCCTCGAACCCATCCAGGGTGAGGCCGGCGTCCGGCCGCTGCCCGCCGGCTACCTGGCGGCGGCCCGCGAGGCGACCACTGCCGCGGGCGCCCTGCTGATCCTGGACGAGGTCCAGACCGGCATCGGCCGGACCGGCAAGTGGCTCGCGAGCGAGGACGCCGGAATCGTTCCCGACGCCGTGACCCTCGCCAAGGGCCTGGGCGGCGGCTTCCCGATCGGTGCCCTGCTCACCTTCGGGCCGGACGTCTCGGCTCTGCTGACCCCAGGGCAGCACGGCACCACCTTCGGCGGGAACCCGGTGGCCACCGCGGCGGCCCTTGCCACCCTCCACGTGCTGGAAAACCAGCACGTGCTGGCCCACGTCCGGGACATCGGGGACCACCTGCGCGCCGGCCTCGCCGGCATCGCCGGCGTCACCGAAGTCCGCGGCGAAGGCCTGCTGATCGGCTTCGACCTCGACGCCGACGTCGCCCCCGCCGTCGTCACAGCCGGACTCGACGCCGGATTCATCCTCAACAGCCCGGGACCGCGCACCATCCGGCTCGCGCCCCCGCTGATCCTGACCGCCGGCCAGGCCGACCTGTTCCTCGCCGCGCTGCCGGCCCTCCTCCAGACCGCAAAGGACGCCCAGTGACCGCCACCGAGACTTCCACCCGAACCCGCCACTTCCTCAAGGACACGGACCTCAGCCCCGCCGAACAGGCCGAGGTGCTGGAGCTCGCCGTCCGGATGAAGGCCGCCCCGTACAGCGTCCAGCCCTTCGCGGCCGAGGCCAGCGGCCGCAAGACCGTGGCCGTGATCTTCGACAAAACCTCCACCCGGACCCGCGTCTCCTTCGCCACCGGCATCGCGGACATGGGCGGCAACGCGCTCATCATCAACCCCGGCGAGGCGCAGATCGGCCACAAGGAATCCGTCGAAGACACCGCCAAGGTGCTCGAACGTATGGTCTCCACCATCGTGTGGCGGACCGGCGCGCACGCCGGCCTGGTCGCGATGGCGGAGAACTCCGGCGTCCCGGTCATCAACGCCCTGTGCGACGACTACCACCCCTGCCAGCTCCTGGCGGACCTCCTGACCGTCAAGGAGCACAAGGGTGACCTGGCCGGCCTGACCATGGCCTACCTGGGCGACTCGGCCAACAACATGGCCAACTCCTACCTCCTGGCCGGCGTCACCGCCGGTATGCACGTGCGGATTTCCGGCCCCGAGGGTTACCTCCCGGCCGCGGAGATCGTCGCGGCGGCCGAAGAACGCGCCGCCCGTACCGGCGGCTCGGTCCTGGTCACCGTCGACGCCGCGGAAGCCCTGCGCGGCGCCGACGTCGTCGCCACGGACACCTGGGTCTCCATGGGCCAGGAGGACGAGAAGGAGGCCCGGCTGCAGCTGTTCCGTGACTACTCCGTCGACGAGGACGCCATGACCCTCGCCGCGCCGGACGCCGTCGTCCTGCACTGCCTGCCGGCGTACCGCGGCTACGAGATTTCCGCCGGCGTCATCGACGGGCCGCAGTCCGTGGTCTGGGATGAGGCCGAGAACCGGCTGCACGCCCAGAAAGCCCTGATGGCGTGGCTTATGCACCGCTCCGGCCTGGCCGTTGTGGACGGCCTGGCACCGGCCGGCGGGGCCGACTAATGTCCGTCCAGCCCGCGGCGCAGGGGGCCAGCCCGGCCACCAAGACGGCCCGGCAGGCGCGGATCACCGCGATCCTGACCGGGGAGTCCGTCCGCTCGCAGGCCGAACTCGCGGCGCTGCTCGCGGACGACGGCGTCCAGGTCACCCAGGCCACCCTGTCCCGCGACCTCGTGGAGCTCGGCGCGGTCCGGGTCCGCGGCAAAGACGGCGTCCTGGTCTACGCCGTGCCGGGGGAGGGCGGCGAACGCGCGGCCAAGAGCGGCGTGACCCAGGAAATCCTCGACGCGCGGCTCGCCAGGCTCTGCGGCGAACTGCTGGTCACCGCCGAGGCCTCCGCGAACCTCGCGGTGCTCCGCACCCCGCCGGGCGCCGCGAACTTCCTGGCCCTCGCGATCGACCACTCCGTGATGCCCTCGATCCTCGGCACCATCGCGGGGGACGACACCGTACTGCTGGTCACCCGCGACCCGCTGGGCGGCGCCGCCGTCGCCGGCCGTTTCCTGCAAATGGCCGAAGAAGCCGGGCAATAATCGTGGTCCACGAACTTTTCCAGACAACCCAAGAACCCAACAACTAAGGAGCATTTGAAGTGACTGAGCGTATTGTGCTGGCCTACTCCGGTGGCCTGGATACTTCCGTAGCCATCGGCTGGATCGGTGAAGCGACCGGCGCCGAGGTCATCGCCGTGGCTGTCGACGTCGGGCAGGGCGGCGAGTCGCTGGAGACCATCCGCCAGCGCGCGTTGGGCTGCGGCGCGGTCGAAGCCTACGTGGCTGACGCCTCCGATGAATTCGCCAACGAGTACTGCGTGCCCACGCTGAAGGCCAACGCCCTCTACCAGGGCCACTACCCGCTGGTGTCGGCCATCTCCCGCCCGGTGATCGTCAAGCACCTGGTCAAGGCCGCCCGCGAATTCGGCGCCACCACCGTGGCACACGGCTGCACCGGCAAGGGCAACGACCAGGTCCGCTTCGAAGTCGGCATCCAGACCCTCGGCCCGGACCTGAAGTGCATCGCCCCGGTCCGCGACCTCGCCCTGACCCGGGACAAGGCCATCGCCTTCGCCGAGGAAAAGGGACTGCCGATCGAGACCACCAAAAAGAACCCGTACTCGATCGACCAGAACGTCTGGGGCCGCGCCGTCGAAACCGGCTACCTCGAGGACATCTGGAACGCCCCCACCAAGGACATCTACGACTACACCGCCACCCCGGAATTCCCGCCGGCCCCGGACGAAGTCACCATCTCCTTCGAAGCCGGCGTTCCGGTGGCGATCGACGGCGTCAAGGTCACCCCGCTGCAGGCCATCAAGGAACTCAACCGCCGCGCCRGTGCCCAGGGCGTCGGCCGGATCGACGTCGTCGAGGACCGCCTCGTCGGCATCAAGTCCCGCGAAATCTACGAGGCCCCCGGCGCCATGGCGCTGATCACCGCGCACAAGCACCTTGAGGACATCACCAT
>NZ_JBFTNO010000011.1:0-27934 GCF_056397525.1 Arthrobacter sp. 05L45_2
CCCGTTCAGCCACTTCGGTCTGCACAACTTCACSGASCCGGCGGACCTGCTGAAGGTCGGCTACGCAGCCACCTTCGCGATCATCACCGTTGCGCTGATCTCCGGCGCCGTCGCAGACCGCGCGAAGTTCTCCGCGTGGGTTATCTTCACCCCGATCTGGGCCACGCTGGTCTACGCGCCGCTGGCGTTTATGGTCTGGGGCGGCGGCCTGTTCTCCAAGGACGGCTGGTTCGGCCAGACYTTCGCCCCSGTCATTGACTTCGCCGGYGGCACCGTGGTGCACATCAACGCCGGTGTTGCGGGCCTGATCCTCGTCCTSRTCATCGGCAACCGCAAGGGCTTCGGCAAGGACCCGAACCACCGCCCGCACAACGTCCCGTTCGTCATGCTCGGTGCCGCGATCCTCTGGTTCGGCTGGTTCGGCTTCAACGCCGGCGCCGCCGCCACGGTGGAGCAGGCCGGCCTGATCTGGGTCAACACCCTCGCTGCCCCGGCCGCGGCGATGCTCGGCTGGCTGGCCGTGGAACGCTTCCGTGACGGGCACCCCACCTCCCTCGGTGCCGCCTCCGGTGTGGTGGCCGGCCTGGTCGCCATCACCCCGGCCTGCGCCAACGTGTCCCCGCTCGGTGCGATCGCCCTGGGCGTCGTCGCCGGTGTCGCCTCGGCCCTCGCCGTCGGCCTCAAGTTCAAGTTCGGCTACGACGACTCGCTGGACGTCGTCGGTGTTCACCTCGTCTCCGGTGTCGTCGGCACCGTCGCGATCGGCTTCCTGGCCACCCCGGCCCAGGGCACCGCGGGTCTGTTCTACGGCGGCGGCAGCACGCAGCTTGTCGCCCAGGTCCTCGCGGCCGTCTTCTCGATCATCTTCACCGCCGTGATGACGTTCATCATCGCCTTCCCGATCCACAAGCTGATGGGCTTCCGGGTGTCCCAGGAGCAGGAAGTCGTGGGTGTGGACCTGAGCCTCCACGCCGAAACCGCCTACGAGTTCGGCGTCGGCGGCCGCGGCGGAAGCTTCCAGCCCCTGCATGAACTCATCACCGGCAAGCCGCTGGGCGAGGGCATCGAGGTACCGGCGGCCGAGACCGTGGAYGTCACCTCAAACGGCAAGAAGTCCTCAGCTGGCAAGGAAAGCGTGGAAGCATGAAACTGATTACCGCAATCGTCCGACCGGAAAAACTCGACGCCATCAGGGAAGGCCTGGAAGCCTACGGGGTGCAGGGCCTGACGGTCAGCGCGGCCAGCGGCTACGGCCGGCAGCGCGGCTACACCGAGGTGTACCGCGGCGCGGAGTACAACGTGGATCTGCTGCCCAAGATCCGGGTAGAGGTCCTGGCCACCGACGAACAGGCGGACGACATCCTCGATGTCATCATCGCCAGCTCCAACACCGGCCGGGCCGGCGACGGCAAGGTCTGGACCATGGATGTATTCGAGGCAGTCCGGGTCCGCACCGGAGAGCGCGGCGCAGCAGCCATCTAGGCTGCAGCCCTCCAGCCGCAGCCGCGCCACCGCGGACCGCGATCGGGGGTTGCGACAGCGGGCCGGGCACCTGAAAAGGTGTCCGGCCCGMTTTTCGCTGTTCCGGGGCCGGCCGCTAGGCCGGCCAGCCCTCGGGTCCTGGCGTCCCGGCGGCGTATTCCTCCAGCGGCACGCTGTCCCGCGCCCACGCTTTGATGACGGGTTCGAGGATGCGCCAGCAGTCCTCGGCCGTGTCCCCGCGCACGGAGAGCAGGGGATCGCCGCTGAGGACGCCCTCGAGGACTTCGCCGTAGGGCAGCAGATCGGATGCGCTGAGTTCGGCCTTGAGCGTCGCCCGGTCCAGGCTGAGGACGTTGCCAGGGCCGTTGACGTCGACGTCGAACTGCAGCGTGTCCGGGCCGAAGCCGATCCGCAGCTGGTTGGGGGAGTCGACGCCGGTGAACCCCTTGGGCAGGTGCGGCACGGGCCGGAAAGTCACCACCGCTTCCTTGCGCATGGAACCCAGCGCCTTGCCGGACCGGAGGATGAAGGGCACCCCCTGCCAGCGCCAGTTGTCGATGGACACCTGGACCTCAGCCAGCGTCTCCGTGTTCCGGGAGGGGTCCACGCCCGCTTCCTTCGTGTAGTCAGGCACCTTCCGCCCGTCGATGGAACCGGCCGTGTACCGGGCGCGCCGCGTGTTCTTGGCATAGGGGGCCTTGATGCTGCTGGCACGCAGCAGGGTGGCTACGGCGTCCCGAAGGTCGCGTTCGTTTACCGAGGCCGGCGGTTCGATGGCCATCAGGGCCATGATCTGCAGCAGGTGGCTCTGGATCATGTCGCGGAGCGCTCCGGCGCCGTCGTAATAGCGTGCCCGGCCTTCCAGGGCGAGGTCCTCGTCGAAGATGATCTCGATCTTCTCGATGTGCTCCCGGTTCCAGACCGGCTCCAGGAAGGTGTTTGCAAAGCGCAGGCCCAGGATGTTCAGCACTGTTGCTTTGCCCAGGAAGTGGTCCACCCGGTGGATGTGGTCTTCCGGGACCAGGGCCGCCAGGGTCTTGTTGAGCTCGTGGGCGGAGACTTCGCTGGAGCCGAAGGGTTTCTCCATCACCAACCGGGTTCCGGCCGGCAGCTGTCCCGGGGTCAGCACTTCGCAGGCCTGCTGGCTGATCTTGGGCGGCAGGGCGAAGTACACGGCGACGGGGCCTTCGAGGGTGGCCAGCAGCCCGGCCAGTTGTCCCTCCGCTGTGACATCCAGCTGGTGGTAGCTGGTGTTCTCGCGGATCCGCTTCAGCTCGCGTTTGCCGCTGGTGTCGGCCTGGGAGTTGGCGTCCGCGAACGATGTCTCAAGCCGCTCGCTCCACTGGTCCGCCGTCCAGTTGTCGGACCCGGCCCCCACCAGGGTGAGGCCCGGCGCGTGGCCCCTGGCCACCAGCCGGGCCAGGCCCGGCAGCAGCAGGCGTCCCGTCAGGTCGCCGGACGCGCCGAGAATGAGCAGGGTCTTTACGGTGGGTTCACTGGTCACGCTAGCCAGCATGCCATCTTGAAGGCGCGTATTGGTACCCTAGATAGTCGAGTCCCGTTGTCGAGGCAATTCGTTCCGGCGAACAGTCACGACTCTGGCGCGCCGCACCGGCCGCCAGCTGTAGATCCACTGAAAGAAGTGCACGGCGCGTGTTCAATTCACTCTCTGACCGGTTGACAGCAACCTTCAAGAACCTCCGTGGCAAGGGCCGCCTCACCGAGGCGGACGTTGACGCCACGGTCCGCGAGATCCGGCGTGCCCTGCTGGACGCCGACGTCGCCGTTCCGGTGGTCCGTGAGTTCACCGGCCGGGTGCGCGAGCGTGCCCTCGGCGCTGAAGTCTCCGGCGCGCTGAACCCGAGCCAGCAGATCGTCAAGATCGTCAATGAGGAACTCGTCGAGATCCTGGGCGGCGAGACCCGCCGGATCCGCCTGGCCAAGACCGGGCCCACCATCATCATGCTCGCGGGCCTCCAGGGCGCCGGTAAGACCACCCTCGCCGGGAAGCTTTCGAAGTACCTCAAGGCCCAGGGCCACAGCCCCATGCTGGTCGCCTGCGATCTGCAGCGCCCGAACGCCGTGACCCAGCTGCAGGTGGTCGGCCAGCGCGCCGGCGTTCCCGTTTTCGCCCCGCACCCCGGTGCCACGTCCACCGAACTGGACCACCCCGCCGGTGACCCGGTCGCCGTCGCCCGCGCCGGCGTCGAGGAAGCCAAGCGCACCCTGCACGACGTCGTTATTGTCGACACCGCCGGCCGCCTCGGCGTCGACGCCGAAATGATGGAACAGGCCCGCCAGATCCGACGGGCGATCGTCCCCAACGAAGTCCTCTTCGTGATCGACTCGATGATCGGCCAGGACGCCGTCAACACGGCCATGGCCTTCGATGAAGGCGTCAACTTCACCGGCATTGTGCTGTCCAAGCTCGACGGAGACGCCCGCGGCGGTGCGGCACTGTCCGTCGCGTCTGTCACCGGAAAGCCGGTGATGTTCGCGTCCACCGGCGAAGGTGTGGACGACTTCGAGCTCTTCCACCCGGACCGCATGGCCTCCCGCATCCTCGATATGGGTGACGTGCTCACCCTGATCGAGCAGGCCGAGAAGTCCTGGGACAAGGACGAAGCGGCCCGGATGGCGAAGAAGTTCGCCGACCAGGAAGACTTCACCCTCGAGGACTTCCTCGCCCAGATGCAGCAGATCCGCAACATGGGCTCGATGAAGAAGATGCTGATGATGATGCCGGGTGCGCAGAACATCCGGCAGCAGCTCGAACAGTTCGACGAACGCGAGATCGACCGTGTCGAGGCGATCGTCCGCTCCATGACCCCGCACGAGCGGGTGGCCCCGAAGATCATCAACGGTTCCCGCCGCGCCCGCATCGCCCGCGGTTCCGGCGTCCACGTCTCCGAGGTCAACGGGCTCCTGGAACGCTTCGCCCAGGCGCAGAAGATGATGAAGAAGATGGCCGCCGGCGGTGGAATGCCCGGTATGCCGGGGATGCCCGGAATGGGTGGCGGCGGAGCCCGGAAGGGCGGAAAGAGCGCGCCGAAGAAGAAGGCCCGTTCGGGTAACCCGGCCAAGGCCGCGCAGGAGCTGAAGGACGCCGAGGCGCGCCGTGCCGCGGGCAACAAGGCGGTCCCGACCGGAGCCTCCTTCGGGCAGCAGGGCGGCGAGTTCGATCCGTCCCAGCTGAACCTGCCCAAGGGCTTTGACAAGTTCCTCGGCGGCAGCAAGTAGCCGGAGCCGGCCCGCCGAAAGGACGCTGCCGGCAGCAATGTCGTCGGTCTTAGTGACGGACCTGTGCCATAGGGTTAGACCATGTTCAAGCAGCGCGTAGTTTTCGTCCACGGGGCCGGCAGTTTTGGTGCCGCGGCGTGGCCGAAACAGYACGGCATGGCGCTGGCCTATGACGCGCTATTCCTGCGGCGGCACGGGTTCGACGCCGTCGCCGAACCGCTGGAAACCGATTTCGCCGCCGACGCGGGCATTGTGCTCCGTGCCCTTGCCGACGACGGCCGGGGCGCCGCCGGCGGCCACGTCGTGGCGCACTCGCAGGGGGCCATCGCGGCGATGATGGCCGCCGTCGAACGCCCCGACCTTGTGCACTCGCTCACCCTGGTTGAACCGGCGTGCCTCTCGCTCACGGCCGAACTGCCGGCGACCGCCGCGCACCGGGCGCTGATGCAGCCCCTGTTCGATGTCCGGCACAACCTCAGTGACGAGGACTTTCACCGCGAGTTCGTCCGCCGGGTCTTCGCCGCCCACGCACCCGTCCGCGGCAGTGTGGGAGCGCCTACGCCCGACGACGGCCGGGACATCCGCCGGCTGAGGTTGCAGGCCCCGCCGTGGGACGCGCCGCTGCAGATCGTCCCGGGCGTCCCGACGCTGGTCCTCACCGGAGGCTGGGAACCGCTGTATGAGGAGATTGCGGGCTACCTGCGCGAAACGGGCGCCCTGCACCGCACGGCCCCGGGCGGGCACCGTCCGCAGGATTCCAGGGAAGGCGACCGCACCATCCGCACCTTCATCGCCGGCGTCAGCCGCAGCCGGCAGCCGTACGCGTCCTGACACGGACGTACCGCGAATCCGAACAGCGACGCAGGGCGCCCGCCCTTGGCGGGAGGGCGACCTGCGGGGGCCGGGGTCCTAGTTACTCGGGCGAACCCACGGCCGGCTCGGGCAGGTAGACCTTGCCGCCAGCCGCGAGGAACTCCGCGCTCTTCTCCCGCATCCCGTCAGCCTGCCGGGCGATGGCAGCCTGGGTTTCCGCTGACCCGAACTCGTCCCGGATGTCCTGGCTGATCCGCATGGAGCAGAACTTAGGCCCGCACATGGAACAGAAGTGGGCTGTCTTGGCCGGTTCCGCCGGCAGCGTCTCGTCGTGGAAGGCCTCGGCGGTGACCGGGTCGAGGGACAGCGCAAACTGGTCCCGCCAGCGGAACTCGAAACGCGCCCTGGAGAGCGCGTCGTCGCGCTCGTGGGCGCCGGGATGTCCCTTGGCCAGGTCCGCGGCGTGGGCGGCGATCTTGTAGGTGATGACGCCGGTCTTCACATCGTCCTTGTTGGGTAGCCCGAGGTGTTCCTTCGGCGTGACGTAACACAGCATGGCGGTGCCGTATCGGGCGATCTCGGTGGCGCCGATTGCTGAGGTGATGTGGTCGTAGCCGGGTGCGATGTCCGTCACCAGCGGTCCCAGCGTGTAGAACGGAGCGCCCTGGCATAGTTCCTGCTGGCGCTCCACGTTTTCCCGGACCAGATGGAGGGGCACATGTCCGGGGCCTTCAACCATGACCTGCACATCGAACTCCCACGCCCGCTGGGTCAGCTCAGCCAGGGTATCCAGCTCGGCGAACTGGGCAGCGTCGTTGGCGTCCGCCGTCGAGCCCGGCCGCAGTCCGTCGCCCAGCGAAAACGAAACGTCGTACTTCGCGAAAATCTCGCACAGCTCATCGAAATGTGTGTAGAGGAAGTTCTCCCGGTGGTGCGCCAGGCACCACCCGGCCATGATCGAGCCGCCGCGCGACACGATACCCGTAACCCGGTTGGCTGTCAGGGGGACGTAACGCAGTAGCACGCCTGCGTGGATGGTCATGTAGTCCACCCCCTGTTCGCACTGTTCGATCACGGTGTCCCGGAAGATCTCCCAGGTCAGGGCATTCGCCTCGCCGTTGACCTTCTCCAGCGCCTGGTAGATCGGTACAGTGCCGATGGGGACGGGGGAGTTGCGGATGATCCACTCGCGCGTGGTGTGGATGTCGTCACCGGTGGAGAGGTCCATGACGGTGTCCGCACCCCACTGCGTGGCCCACTGAAGCTTGTCGACTTCCTCGGCAATAGAGCTGGTAACGGCGGAGTTGCCGATGTTGGCGTTGATCTTCACAAGGAACGCCTTGCCGATGACCATCGGCTCTGACTCCGGGTGGTTAATGTTGCTGGGGATGATCGCCCGGCCGGCGGCCAGCTCGCTGCGAACGAGTTCGACGTCGCAGTTCTCGCGCAGGGCGACGTAGCGCATCTCGGGTGTGACCGTTCCGTTCCTCGCGTAATGCATCTGCGTGACCGTCCGGCCGGCAACCGCGCGGCGAGGCTGCGGGGGCGCGCCGCGCCACTCGGCAGAGGCGGCGCCCCGCCGGACCGCGGACTTGCCGTCGTCGAGCAAGTTGCGTTCCCTGCCGCTGTAGGGCTCGGTGTCCAGGCGTTCGGTGATCCAGTCGCTACGGAACGGGGCCAGACCCACGACGGGATCGCTGCCCGGGCCTGCCGTCCGATACACCCGAAACGACGGATTTGCCGAGCCTCCGGGCGACGGCTCCAAGGCGATCTCCGTCACCGGTACGCGGATCCCGCCGGCTTCGACATACGCCAGGCCATGCGACTTCAGTGACTGGGTTACCGGCGGGGCAGCAACGGCGGCGGGGCCGTTCTGAACCGTGCTGTTCCCGTATCGGGCAGGGCTGTGCTGGGGATTTGTGGTGCTCAAAGGGTTACTCACTTCCTTCGCCGGCATTACCCGGACAGGTTCAACGGTCGCAGGCTGCGTCAGCCCGATCTCAGCCCCTGCAAGGGCACCCGTGTGGTCGTAGACGAAGCTACCACAGGCTGCTTGTAGTTGACGGTTGTCCCGGGGCGCCGGGTCGTTATGCGGATTAAGCTGTAGGCCATGAGCATTATCGAGTTCAGCGGCACGGTCCTCACCTCCCCGGATCAGGAGCGGCGCGGGTTGTGGGCGGTCGACGGCAAGCTGACTTTCGACCGTCCGCGGGCGCCGTCGGACCTCGTGCTGGACGGCTGGGTCATTCCCGGACTGGTCGACGCCCATTGCCACATCGGCCTCGGCCCGGAGGGCGACGTTCCGGAGGACGTAGTGGAACGGCAGGCGCAGACGGACCGCGACGCCGGGACCCTCCTGGTCCGCGACGCAGGAGCGGTGCATTACACCCGCTGGGTCCAGCAACGGGCCGACCTTCCTCGAATCATCCGCGCCGGCCGGCACATTGCCCGGACCCGCCGGTACCTGCGGGGCTTCGCCGTTGAAGTGGAGCCGGAGGAACTGGTCGAGACGGTCCGCAAGCAGGCCCGTGCCGGCGACGGATGGGTGAAGCTGGTGGGGGACTGGATCGACCGCGACGCCGGCGATCTCGCCGCCAGCTTCCCGGCGGCGGCCGTCATGGACGCAGTCCGTGCAGCCCACGACGAGGGGGCCCGCGTCACGGCGCATTGCTTCGCCGAGCAGACCCTGGACGACATGCTCGACGCCGGGATCGACTGCATTGAGCATGGAACGGGCCTGCTGCCCCGGCACCTGCCCCGCTTCATCGAACAGGGCGTGCCGATTGTGCCGACCCTGATCAATATTGCGACCTTCCCGGACATCGCGGCCCAGGCGCGGGACAAATTTCCCCGTTATGCAGCCCATATGCTCGGGCTCTGGGAACGGCGGGCCGAGCGGGTCCTCGAGGCGCACGAGGCCGGCGTCGTTCTATACGCCGGGACCGACGCGGGCAGTGTCATCAAGCACGGGCGGATTGCCGACGAGATCCAGGCCATGCACGCCGCGGGACTGCCCGCCCGGGCCGCCCTCGACGCCGCCGCCTGGGCCGCGCGGGCATGGCTCGGCGCAGAGGGCATCGCCGAGGGTGCCAGTGCCGATGTGCTGGTCTGCAGTGAGGATCCGCGCCGGGATCTCGCCACCCTGCAGGCACCACGGAGCATAGTGTTGCGCGGACAAGTGGTTCGGTCCGAGGTGCATTAGGAATAAATTGAAGCTTCAAGTAATTTAGCACTATGAAGGGTCACCGAAAGGCGGTGGCCACAAACCACCGGAGCGTTGCGATGACCGCAGAAACCAGCACCCAGGATCTCCTTCCGGCCGAACTCACCATGGGCACCGTGATGCTCAAGGTCGGCGACATGAAGGTGATGACCGACTACTACCAGCGCGCCCTTGGCCTCGACATCGTGGCCGAGCAGGACGGCGGCCTCTACCTCGGCCGCAAGGCCAAGCCGCTGGTCCACCTCGCGCCTGCGCCCGGACTCAACCTGCCCTCGCGCGGTGAAGCGGGCCTGTTCCACACCGCCCTGCTCTTCGATGACCAGGCTTCGTTGGCCGCCACTATCGCCTCCGCCGCCCAATACGAACCGCAGTCCTTCACCGGCAGCGCCGACCACCTGGTCAGTGAGGCGTTCTACTTCAACGATCCCGAGGGCAACGGCATCGAGCTCTACTGGGACCGGCCGCGCGACGCCTGGTCCTGGGAAGGAACGAACGTGGTGATGGATAGCCTCGCTCTGCCACCCCAGCGGTACCTTGAGCAGCACCTGACCGAGGCCTCACTGGCCGGACAGCGCGAGGCCGAGGCCGGCGTCGGGCACGTCCACCTGCAGGTCGGCGACGTGCAGTCCGCACACGACTTCTACGTCGGCACACTCGGCTTTGAGAAGACCGCCGGCTGGCACGGCCAGGCGCTCTTTGTCTCGGCCGGCGGCTACCACCACCACATGGCTATGAATGTCTGGAACAGTCGCGGGGCCGGACCGCGCCGCGACACCCTGGGCCTCGGCGAGGTCCTGATCGAAGTACCGTCGGGCGACGATGTCGGCGCCCTTGCCGACCGCCTCAAGACGGCCGGGGTCGAATCGCACCACACCGGCGCCGAGCTCCGATTCGACGACCCCTGGCGCAACCGCATCCGGGTCGCGGTCCGCTAACTGCCCTCGACGGACATGCCCGTTCCGTGGCCCAGGGATGGACATGCCCATCCTTTGGCGTCAGGGGCGGGCATGCCCGTTGGTTGCCGCGTTGGCGCACGGACATGTCCGCTCCTCGGGTCGGCGCATGGACATAACGTGAATATGTCCATTCGTCGGCGCCAGGGATGGGCATGTCCGTCCCGGGGGTGGCGTGCGAACAGTTAGGCTGAACTGACGCCACCACCGCGGCCTCGCCGCACTACACCGAAGGATGAGTTCATTGGGATTTGCTGAAATCTTCGTGGCCACCCATGATGCCGCCCTCAAGCGCGCGACGGCCCTCGACGGCGGCGCCGCAGCCGCCCCGGGCGCGGTCCGGATCCAGGACATCAGCGACTTCGAGGTCGAGCGGCTCGGCGACCTGGCCGGTACCGCGGTGCACGCTGCGGGCGCCGATTACGAACTCGCCATGGTGGACGTGGCCAGCGACTCGCTCCTGGGCGTCCCCGCCGCCATGGTCCGCGCACTCGCGGACCTGCTCAGCTACGAGACGGAAGGCGACGGCGACGTGCTCGCCGACGTCGCCGAAAGCTGGGCGGCGGAAGAGGATATGCCCTTCGGCGCGGACCAGGCGGCCCGCTATGTCCGCCAGCTCGCCGGGCTCGCGGCCGGCGTCGACCCGGCCACCCGGGCCGGACTTTACGTCTGGACTTCCTGACGCCGCGAACAAGGGCCGCCGCCCCATCACCCTGGTAAAAACCGGCCCCATCACGCCCGGCTGGGGTGTCAAGTCGAAATCCTCGCGGTGATCTGGCACAATGAACAGGTACTCGATCTGCGTGGCCCCTCTCTCCGCGTCCGGATCCTGTCCTTTAGAACCCCCAAGTACGGCCCGCCCCACGGGTGCAGAACGCCGGGCTCGACCCCGTTTCAGAAACAGGAGTGACCACAAAAGTGGCCGTAAAGATTCGCCTTAAGCGCTTCGGTAAGATGCGCGCACCGTACTACCGCATCGTCGTCATGGACGCACGCTCCAAGCGTGATGGCCGTGCCATCGAAGAGATCGGCAAGTACCACCCGACCGAAGAGCCCTCGTACATCGAGGTCGACTCGGACCGTGCCCAGTACTGGCTCGGCGTCGGCGCACAGCCGTCCGAGCAGGTTTCCGCGATCCTGAAGATCACCGGTGACTGGCAGAAGTTCAAGGGTCTCCCGGGCCAGGAGGGCACCTTGAAGACTAAGGCTCCCAAGGAAGCCTTTGTCACCCCGGAAAAGGGTTCCGTGATCATCCCGGAAGCCATCACCAAGAAGGCTAAGAAGGACGACGCAGCCGAGGCTCCGGCCGACGCCGAAGCAGAGACCACCGAGGCTGAGTAGATTGCTGGCAGAAGCGCTCGAACACCTGGTCCGCGGGATTGTTGACAGCCCCGAGGACGTCAAGGTCAGTGCCAAGAACAACCGCCGCGGGGACACCCTCGAAGTGCGCGTTCATCAGGACGACCTCGGACGGGTGATCGGTCGCCAGGGCCGCACCGCACGCGCACTGCGCACTGTGGTGGCGGCACTGGCGGACGGCGAGCAGGTCAGGGTCGACGTCGTCGACACCGACCGCCGCCGGTAGCGCGACCAGCAGTACTTATCTTTAGTCCGGCCCCTCCACCAGCTTATGGTGGAGGGGCCGGACTGTTTTGCGCAGCAAATGCACCAACACTTTCAAAACGAATCGAACAGAGGAACAGATGCAGCTTCAGGTGGCACGAATCGGCAAGCCCCACGGCATCCGCGGCGAGGTAACCGTTCAGGTGCTGACGGACGCTCCCGGTGACCGCTTCGTTCCCGGCACCCAGTTCGTGGTTGAGCCGGCCTCGTCCGGTCCACTGACCGTGGAAAGCGCCCGCTGGAACAAGGACATCCTGCTGCTGGCCTTCGAGGAAGTGGAAACCCGCAATGACGCGGAAGCCCTCCGCGGCGCCAAACTCTACATTGAGACCGAGGAGCTGGACGAGCACGACGACGAGGGCTGGTACGAGCACGAGCTCGTGGGACTGGACGTCCGCGTCGGCGATACCGTCGTCGGCAAGGTCTCCGGACTGCACACCATGCCGGTCCAGGACCTGTTGGTCGTAACGGACCGGGGCGGCAAGGAAATCCTGATCCCGTTCGTGGAGCAGATCGTCCCCGAGGTCAACGTCGCCGACAAATACGTCGTTGTCACCCCGCCGGCGGGCCTGTTTGAGGTCAACACCGAGGCGGGCGCTACCCCGGACGACGGCGACACTATCCGCCGCTCCCAGGGCGGCGACACTGTCGGCCGCTCCCAGGGCAGCGCGGAGGACAACACCTAAGATGCGGATCGACGTCGTCAGCATCTTCCCCGAGTACCTCGCCCCGCTGGAACTTTCCCTGATCGGGAAAGCCCGGCAGGACGGCCTGCTGGAGCTCAACGTGCACGACCTCCGGGATTTCACCACCGACCGGCACCGGACGGTGGATGACACCCCATACGGTGGCGGAGCCGGCATGGTCATGAAGCCCGAACCCTGGGCCCAGGCGCTCACTGCCGTGGCCGAGGCCGCGATAGAGACGGCGCCGCAGGCTGCGACCGAGGCAGCGCCCGAGAAGCCTGAGGACTCGGCGGTGCGCAAGCCGGTCCTGATTGTCCCGTCGCCGGCGGGGCAGCGCTTCAGCCAGGCCATCGCGCATGAGCTCGCGGAGGAGGACCAGCTGGTCTTCGCCTGCGGCCGGTACGAGGGCATCGACGAACGCGTCCTTGAATGGGCGTCGGAGCATTTCACCGTGCGGCCCATGAGCCTGGGCGACTATGTACTCAACGGCGGCGAGGTCGCCGTGCTCGCGATGGTGGAAGCCGTCGGGCGGCTGCTGCCCGGCGTCGTCGGCAATCCCGAATCGCTSGTCGAGGAATCCCACTCCGACGGCCTGCTGGAGTACCCGGTCTACACCAAGCCCTCCAGCTGGCGGGACCGCGAGGTCCCGGCGGTGCTGCTGAGCGGTAACCACGGCAAGATCGCCCAGTGGCGGCGGCATGAACAGTACCGCCGCACCGCGGAGCGTCGCCCGGACCTGCTCGAGGAGTTCGACGCCGGGGCCCTGCCCCGCGCGGACCGTACGGCGTTCGGTGACCTCGGGTACGACGTCGTCGACGGCCGGCTGCGCCGCCGCGGCGCCTGAAGCGGGCTGTTCGGACCGCGTAATTCACCAAATCACCGGTGAATGTGGCAAAATTAGTCCTTGTGCCTGCTGGGTGCGAACCTGCCACAGGGGGAGCGTCACCAACAGCGCGGCACCCCGGTCCCGTCGATTCCCGACGGAACCGGAAAGTCAAAACTTTCGGCGGCAATTTCCGGTGCCTTCAGCGCCCGGGCTTGGCCGCCGTGACCCAACGTGAATGACCTGTGGCGTTCACCAGGAGTGGATCAATGCATATCCTCGATTCCGTAGACGCAGCCTCGCTGCGCAACGATGTTCCCGAGTTCCGCGCGGGTGACACCATCAAGGTGCACGTGAACATCATCGAAGGCAAGAACTCCCGTGTCCAGGTCTTCCAGGGCTTCGTCCTGGGCCGCCAGGGCGACGGCGTCCGCGAGACCTTCACCGTCCGCAAGGTTTCCTTCGGTGTCGGCGTGGAGCGTACCTTCCCGGTGCACTCCCCGATCATCGACAAGATCGAGCTCGTCTCCAAGGGTGACGTGCGCCGCGCCAAGCTTTACTACATGCGTGCACTGCGCGGTAAGGCTGCGAAGATCAAGGAAAAGCGCGACTTCCAGACCGCCAAGTAAGTCCTCCGGACTTTCCCAGCGGATCCCCGGAGGGCTCCGGCAGTTGCCGGAACCACCCGCCACTGCGCCGTTCAATTAGAAAAGCGTTAGAGGACACGGATCATGGAACAGACAAAACGCCGGCCCAGGAAACTGGGCTGGCGTTTTGTGCTTTTGGGATTGGTGCTGGCCGTGGCCATCAGCGGCCTCGTCCGGTCCCTGTGGCTGGATATCTACTTCATTCCCTCTACCTCGATGGAGCCATTGCTTCGGGACGGGGACCGGATTGTGGTGTCCCGTACCGACTTCGCCCTTGACCCGGTCCGCCGCGGCGACATTGTCGTCTTCGACGGCCGCGGCTCCTTCGCCCCGCTCAACAGCGGCAAGGGACCAGTGGGTGATGTCCTGGCCGGCGCGGGGCACTGGCTCGGCCTGACCGGGAGCGATACCACTTACGTCAAGCGGGTTATCGGTCTGCCGGGCGACCACGTGGTGTGCTGCGGCGCGGACGGTCGGCTCACAGTCAACGGCCAGCAAGTTCCGGAACCCTATGTCTATGAGGGCGATGCACCCAGCCGGCTCAAATTCAACGTCCTCGTTCCGGAAGGACGGCTCTGGCTGATGGGGGACCACCGGTCCAAATCCGCGGACTCCCGGAGCCTGCTCGGCGCCCCCGGCGGCGGCATGGTCCCGCTGGAGCGGGTGATTGGCCGGCCGGTCCAGATCATCTGGCCGCTTGATAGATTTGCAGCAATACCGCGGCCCACCGGGGCCGAGACGACTACCACAAAGAACGGACAGTAGATGCCCGAGACCGGACCCCGGACTCCTGATCCGCGGGGGCACGACGAGCCCCGAGTGACCTCCGCACCCATCCCCGGCGGGGAACATCCGACCACGAGGATGCCGGCCACACCGCGGCCCGAGCCTGTGGCCGAGCCTGTGGGGGAGCCGGTGCAGGCGGAGAAAGCCGAGCGCCGGGAGGAGGCCCGGGTGCAGCCCGAACGGGCACTGGACGCTCCGCTGGCCGGCCCCTCGCACGCCGGACCGTCGTCGGCGCGGGCCCGGAAAGCGAAAGCCCGCGAGGGCCGCAACCCCATGCTGGCCTGGCTCAAGGAAATCGCCACGGTGGTGGTGATCGCCGTCGTCCTGTCGTTCCTGATCAAGACCTTCCTGTTCCGTGCCTTCTACATCCCGTCCGAGTCCATGATGAACACCCTGGACGTCAACGACCGGATTTTCGTGAGCCTGCTGGTACCGGAGCCGATCGCCATGCAGCGCGGCGACGTCGTGGTCTTCCGCGACACCAAGGGCTGGCTGGTCCCGACCGCGCAAAAGCCGGCCGGACCGCTCACCGGCGTGCAGGATGCACTGACTTTTGTCGGTCTGCTGCCGGATAACTCCGAGCAGCACCTCGTGAAGCGGGTCATCGGCCTGCCCGGCGACCACGTGGTCTGCTGCGACGGCAGCGGCCGCCTCACCGTCAACGGCACCCCGCTGGACGAAAAGTACGTCAACAAGGCCGAGGTCCCGCAGGTCCGCGACTTCGACGTTGTGGTTCCCGCCGGCAAGGTCTGGGTSATGGGCGAYAACCGSAACCACTCCGCCGACTCGCGCGCSCACMWGGAAASCAACGGCGGCTTCATCGAYGTGGCCGACATCGAAGGCAARGCGGCAGTCATCGCCTGGCCGCTGAACCGCATCACGTCGCTCGACAATTACCCCGACGTCTTCCGCAACGTCCCGGCGCCGGCACGAAAGTAGCTACCGCTGTGTCCGTCGCGCCCACTCTCGACTACGAGCGCCGCTTCCGGGGCTCCGGCGMCCGCCTGCTCGCCGGAATCGACGAGGTAGGCCGCGGCGCCCTCGCCGGGCCGGTCAGCGTCGGCATCGCCGTCGTGGATCTGCACCAGCAGGGACTGCTCGCGGATGTCCGGGACAGCAAACTGCTCAAGGTGGCGGAGCGGGAACGGCTGGAACCGCTGGTGCGCGCGTGGAGCGTTGCCTCCGCCGTCGGCCACGCCAGCGCGGCCGAGATCGACGCCTTAGGGATCATCGGCGCGCTGCGCCTTGCCGGGAACCGCGCCTGGGCTGCGGTGCTGGCGGACGGCGTGACCCCGGACGTGGTGCTTCTGGACGGCAGCCACAACTGGCTCTCACCCGTGGCTCAGGCCTCCCTGTTCGACCCGGAGCCCGACGACGGCGCGCGCGAGCCCGGCTGCGACGCGCCGGTCCACACCCTCGTCAAGGCGGACATGCAGTGCCTCAGCGTGGCCGCTGCATCGGTGCTGGCCAAGGTCGAACGTGACCGCCAGATGGCGGCCCTGCACACCGAGTACCCTGCATTCGGCTGGGACGTGAACAAGGGCTACGGCACGGCGGCGCACAAGGGCGCCCTGCGCGCCGCGGGACCCACCCCGTACCACCGGGTCAGCTGGCAGCTGCTGGGCGACTAGGCCGGGCCGAGGCCCGCCGTGGCGCACGGCCGGCGCCCGATGGTGCAAGATGGAACCATGAGTGCCGAGGACCTTGAAAACTATGAAACCGACATGGAGCTGCAGCTCTACCGCGAATACCGCGACGTCGTCGGGCTGTTCAGCTATGTTGTCGAGACCGAACGGCGTTTCTATCTGGCCAACCACGTGGACCTGCAGGCCCGCAGTGCAGACGGCGAAGTCTATTTCGACCTGACGTTGCAGGATGCCTGGGTCTGGGACGTCTACCGCTCGGCCCGGTTCGTCAAAAGCGTCCGTGTCATCACGTTCAAGGACGTCAACGTCGAGGAACTCCCGCGCAATGAGGAGCTCGCGCTGCCGAAGGTTGAAGACCTGGGGAACTAGGTTTCCCGCCGGAGTTACCCACATAGCCAAAGTTCTGGCCGCGACCTTTCCGTGCTGCGCCCCACGCTGGAGGCATGAGAGCTAAGGACGTGCTGGGCCGGCGCGGCGAGGAACTTGCCGCCGGCTTCCTCGAAGGCCAGGGCATGCGGATCGTGGACCGCAACTGGCGCTGCGCCGAAGGCGAGATCGACATTGTCGCGCTCGACGGCGATGCCCTGGTCATCGCCGAAGTGAAGACCAGGAAGTCCCTCGCCTACGGGCACCCTTTCGAAGCCGTCGGTATCGACAAACTGGCCCGGCTGCACCGGCTGGGCTCGGCCTGGTGCCGGGACCACGAACTTCGGATGCCGCTCCGCCGCGTGGACGTCATCGCCGTGGTCGACAACGGCACCGGCGGCCCGGCCATCGAACACCTCAAGGGGGTGGGGTAGGTGGCGCTGGGACGGACCTACTCGGTGGCGCTCGTGGGGTTGAACGGCTATATCGTCGAGGTCGAGGCGGACATAGGCCAGACTTTGCCGGCCTTCGTGATCCTTGGCCTGCCGGACGCCTCGCTCAACGAAGCGAAGGAGCGGATCCGCTCCGCCGCGCACAACTCCGGCATCCCTCTGAGCCGCCGGAAGATCACCGCGAACCTCATTCCCGCATCACTGCCCAAACGCGGCTCGGGCTTCGACCTGTCCATCGCCATGGCGGTGCTGCTCGCGGCCAACGATGTCCGCTCCACCGGGCGGCACGTGTTCATCGCGGAACTTGGACTGGACGGACGGCTGCGTCCTGTCCGTGGCATTCTCCCCGCCGTGATGGCTGCGGTCCGCGCCGGGTACCCGGACGTGGTGGTGGCGCAGGCCAACGCCGCCGAGGCCGGGCTGGTCCCGGGCGCCAGAGTCAGCGGCTACCGGACGCTGGCCCGGCTGGCCCTGGACTTCGGGGCCGACCCGCAGGACCTGGCCCTCGACTTCGAGCCGGCTGATGAGAACCCCGACGACGCCGAGGAGTCCAATACCCCTGGTCTGGCACCGGACATGTGCGACGTCTCGGGCCAAGGCGAGGGCCGCCGTGCACTGGAAGTGGCCGCCGCCGGAGCGCACCACGTACTCCTGACCGGGCCGCCGGGTGCCGGCAAAACCATGCTCGCCGAGCGGCTGCCGGGCCTGCTCCCGGACCTCGGTGACCGGGAAGCCATTGAGGTGACCGCCATCCACTCGCTGAGCTCGCTAACCTCCGCCGCCGTGACGCTGCTGCGCCGGCCGCCGTACGAGAACCCGCATCACACCGCGACGGCGGCCGCCATCATCGGCGGGGGATCCGGGCTGCCCCGGCCGGGCGCAGCGTCCAGGGCGCACCGGGGCGTGCTGTTCCTGGACGAGGCCCCGGAGTACGAGCGACGGGTCCTGGACGCCCTCCGGCAGCCGCTGGAAAGCGGCGAGCTGGTCATTCACCGTTCTGCTGGCACCGCGGCCTATCCGGCCCGGTTCCAGCTGGTCCTCGCCGCCAACCCGTGCCCCTGCGGCAAGGCTTCCGGCAAGGGCGTGGACTGCACGTGCACGCCGATGATGCGCCGGCGCTATCTCGCGCGGATGTCCGGGCCGTTGCTGGACCGGGTGGACATCCAGCTGGCGGTGGAGCGCGTCGCCCTGGCGGATTTCGGGCAGGCCCGTCCCGAAGAAGGAACAGCCGACATCGCCGCGCGGGTGATGGCCGCCCGGGAGTGCCAACTTCAACGGCTGGAGCCGCTCGGGCTGGAAACCAATGCGCAAGTCCCGGGGCGGGTGCTCCGCGGTCCGCTGCGCCTCGCCGGTCCCACCACCCGGATCCTCGACCACGCGCTCGAACGCGGAGCCCTGACGGCCCGAGGCTATGACCGTGTGCTCCGGCTGGCGTGGACACTGGCCGACCTCGGCGGCCGCGACGGACCGGACGCGGACGACATTGGCCAGGCCCTCGGGCTCCGGCAGTCAACGTCGGTGGCGGCGTGAGTGCGCCGTCCGGGGCCGCCTGCGCCCGCTTTCCGTTGCGGACCGTCCGTTCGCCGCGCCGCAATTCTGCCCGCACGAAAAGGAGTCAACAGCAGCATGACTGAGAACGAACGCACTGCGCGGGCGGCGCTCTCCCGGCTCATGGAGCCCCAGGACGCCGCTGGACTGGCACTGGTACGGGCTGCCGGGGCAGAGGACGCCCTGAGGATCGCCACCGGGCAGCTCGCCCCCGGACAGGCCTTTGAGGAGGAGCTCTCGCAGCTGCTGGCGGAGAACAGCGCCGGCGGCGGATGGTCCGGTCTGGGGATGGCATTGAAACGTTGGGCGCCGAGAGTCCAGGACCTCGCGCCGGAACGCGACTTGGCCACCGTGCAGCGCCTCGGCGGGCGGCTCATCATTCCCGGCGATGACTTCTGGCCCGGGCAGCTCGCCGACCTCGGTCTGCAGGAGCCGCTCTGCCTCTGGTGGCGCGGCGTGGAGCAGGAGTTGCCGCCCCTGAATAGGTCCGTCGCCCTGGTTGGCTCGCGTGACAGCACCTCCTACGGTGCCGCCGTCACCGGGGATCTGGCCTACGGACTGGCCCAACGCGGGTTCACGATCGTCTCCGGCGGCGCCTACGGTATCGACGCCCACGCCCACCGTGCAGCCCTGGCCGGCGCCGCCGGGGGACTGCCCACCATTGCCGTGATGGCCGGGGGAGTGGACCGCTTCTACCCGGCTGGCAACGACGATTTGCTCCGCGCCGTGGCCAACCAGGGCGCCGTTCTGGCCGAGGTTCCGCCGGGATCCGCCCCCACGCGGTACCGCTTTCTGCAGCGCAATAGGCTCATTGCCGCGCTGGCGGCAGTCACGGTGGTGGTCGAGGCGCGATGGAGGTCCGGGGCGCTTAACACGGCACACCATGCCGAGAACCTCGGCCGTGCCGTGGGGGCCGTGCCCGGGTCGGTGCATTCCGCCAACTCGGCGGGCTGCCACCGGCTCCTCCGCGAGGGCGGTGCCGTCTGTGTTACGGATACCGGGGAAATCGCCGAGCTGGCCTCGCCCAGCGGTGAGTCGCTGCCGGAAGCGCGGTCAGGACATGTCGAGGCCCACGACGGGCTGACCCTGGAGGATCTGATCCTGCTGGACGCCCTCCCTCTGCGGGTTACAAGCTCCGTGGAGAAGCTCGCAGTGGTTGCGGGCCTGAGCACCGACTCGGTCAGGGCGGGCCTGGGCCGGCTCGGGCTGCTGGGTTTGGCCGAATCCCAGCGCGGCGGCTGGAAACGCTCCGCCGCCGCCGGATGACCCGCTGCCGGGCACGCTGCCCAGCGCCGCCGCCGTACCCGCCGCCGCCGTACCCGGCGCCGCCGTACCCGGCGCCGCCGGCGGTGCGCCCTTACCCGGCCCCATACGCCGGGACGTGGGGGTCCGGCGCGCCGTGGGGGTGCGCCGGAGCAGGGCACTTTGCTGGGAAAGTGGAAGCGTGTCAACAGATCATCTGCCATCAGCCCTGGCCGACGCTGCCCGCGGCTTCGGCCGGTACCTGGAAGCGGAGCGGGGCCGCTCCGCCCACACGGTGCGCGCCTATTTGTCCGATGTCGCGAGCCTGCTAGACCACGCAGCATCCGAAGGCGTCCTCACCCTGGCCGACCTTGAGCTCGGCACCCTGCGCCGCTGGCTCGGCGGCCAAAGCGAAGCGGGCATGTCCCGGGCCACCTTGGCGCGCCGCGCTGCAACGGCCCGGGCCTTCACTGCCTGGGCCGTCCGCGAGGAACTCATCACCGTCGACCCCGCCCTGCGGCTCAGGRCGCCGAAGCGGGAGAAATCCCTGCCGGGCGTCCTGCAGCAAGGGCAGGTGCGGCGGCTGGTGGAGGGCGCCGAATCCGCTGCGGCGGAAGGGGAACCGATGGCCTTGCGGAACCGCGCCATGCTGGAGCTGCTCTACGCCACCGGCGTCCGGGTCGGTGAGCTCGCAGGCCTGGACATTGACGATCTCGATCCGGACCGCCGGACGTTGCGGGTGCTCGGCAAGGGCAACAAGGAGCGGACGGTGCCATACGGACTGCCCGCGGCCCTGGCCGTGGACGACTGGCTGCGCCGCGGACGCCCGGCCCTCACTGCCGACGGCTCGGGCCCGGCGCTCTTCCTCGGTGTACGCGGGAAGAGGGTGGACCAGCGCCAGGTCCGCAGCGTCGTAAAGAGGCTGCTGGACGGTTTGGGCGACACGTCCGCGACGGGCCCACACGCGCTGCGGCACTCGGCCGCCACACACCTGCTGGATGGCGGGGCGGACCTCCGGGCCGTGCAGGAGATCCTGGGCCACAGCAGCCTTGCCACCACCCAGATCTACACCCACGTCTCCGTCGACAGGCTCCGGCAGAGCTATCAGCAGGCACATCCCCGCGCCTGAACACGGCCGCCGTCGTCCCGTAACAAAGTCCGCCACGACGCGCCGGTAACGACGCGCCGAATTGCACTGGCGTAATTAGGCGGGGTACGGCAGAATAAGACTCACGCCCGGCAACTTTCAAGTGGTGCTTGAAGCTCTTGAGCATCGTTCCACCACCTGAGATCCGGACCTATTTTTTGCAGCACTAGAAACTGAATAGTCTGGCAGGGGCATCCGCCCCGCACGCGGATTCACGCAGCAGACAGACATCCAGGCAGAGGTCGTTGGGGAAGACGTACCTATAGCTATGGAGGATGGAATGTCTGTTGCACTAACCCGCGGTGTCCTGTTCGTTCACTCGGCCCCGACCGCCCTGTGCCCCCACGTTGAGTGGGCCATTGGGTCGGTCGTGGACAAGCGCACGGACCTTGAGTGGACTGCCCAGCCCGCCGCGCCCGGAATGTTCCGGGCCGAGCTGTCGTGGACCGGAACACCGGGCACGGGGGCTCAATTGGCGTCTGCGCTCCGCGGCTGGGCGCACCTGCGCTACGAGGTCACCGAAGAGCCCAGCCAGGGCGTCGACGGTGGACGCTGGTCGCACACCCCGGAGCTCGGCATCTTCCACGCCGTCACTGACGTCCACGGCAACATCATGGTCTCTGAGGACCGCATCCGTTACGCCTACGAATCAGGCGCCGGCGACCCCTCCGCGGTCTACCACGAGCTCTCCCTGGCTCTTGGCGAGGCCTGGGACGAGGAACTGGAGCCCTTCCGCCACGCGGCCGAAGGCGCCCCCGTGCGCTGGCTGCACCAGGTCGGCTAGGCAACCCCGCAAGCCACCCCCGCAGGCGAACCCCCGCAGGGTCAGCACACAACCACGGCAGCACACTCCATAGCAACGCCAAATGACAGATGGCGGCAATGTTCACGAAGAACATTGCCGCCATCTGTCATTTCAGCGTGCGGGCCGGAGGCCTTTGGCGCTAGATGCTGCGGATTGCAATAACGGCGTTGTGGCCGCCGAAACCGAACGAGTTGCTCAGCGCCACAATGCCGCCCTCGGGCAGCTTGCGCTCGGAGGTGACGACGTCGAGSGGGATCTCAGGATCCTGGTTCTCGAGGTTGATGGTCACCGGAGCCTTGCGCTCATGGACGGCCAGGACGGTCAGGACGGCCTCTACGGCGCCGGAGGCACCCAGCAGGTGGCCCATCTGCGACTTGGTGGCGGAAACCGCCACGTTCTCCACGTGGCTGCCCAGGGCGGCCTTCAGGGCGGCGTACTCGGGCTTGTCGCCCACCGGCGTGGAGGTGGCGTGCGCGTTGACGTGCACCACGTCCTCGGCCTGGATCCGGCCGTCGAACATGGCGGCTTTCAGGGCCCGGGTGGCGCCGAGGCCCTCGGGGTCCGGGGCCGTGATGTGGTACGCGTCGGCGGTTACGGACGTGCCGGCGAGCTCGGCGTAGATCCGGGCGCCGCGGGCCAGGGCGTGCTCCTCGGCCTCGAGGACCAGCGCGCCGGCCCCTTCACCCATGACGAAGCCGTCACGGTCGCGGTCGTAGGGGCGGGATGCGCGCTCGGGATCGTCGTTGCGGCGTGAGAGCGCCTGCATCGAGGCGAAGGCGGCGATCGGCATCGGGTGGATGGCGGCTTCGGCGCCGCCGCAGACGACGACGTCGGCCTTGCCGGATCGGATCAGGTCCAGGCCCACGTGTACGGCCTCGGTGCCGGAGGCGCAGGCGGAGACGGGGGTGTGGGCGCCGGCGCGGGCACCCAGGTCGAGGCTGACGGCCGCGGCAGGGCCGTTGGGCATCAGCATCGGCACGGTCATGGGCAGCACACGGCGGGGACCCTTTTCGCGCAGGGTGTCCCAGGCGTCCAGGAGGGTCCAGACACCGCCGATGCCGGTCGCGAAGGCGACGGCGAGGCGGTCGTGGTCGATCTCGGTGATGCCGGAGTCCGCCCAGGCCTCACGGGAGGCGACGACGGCGAACTGCGTCGACGGGTCCATGCGCTTGGCCTCGACACGGCTCAGGACCTCGGTTGCGGGGTTGGAGGCGCGTGCGGCGAAGTGCACCGGGAGCTCGTACTTGGCTACCCAGTCGTCCTCAAGCGTGTGCGCGCCGGAGACGCCCTTCAGCGCGTTCTTCCACATCGTGGGGACATCGCCGCCAATGGGTGTTGTGACACCCAGACCGGTAATGACTACTTTGCGTGCCATGGGATCACTCTCTGTCGGTGCGCCTGCCGGATCYGGAACCTGGGAAAGGCTGCCGCGGCGTGCGTAGGGAAAACTCGGTGGTCTTGCGGAAGGTCATGCAAAAACGGGATGCTGCGGTGGTGTTCCGGTCCGGGGCGCCGTTGGGCGTCCCGGACCGGCCACGGGCCGGCGTCTCGCCGGCCGAACCAAAGGTCAGGCGGAATTAGGCCTGGGCGTTGGCGATGAAGCTGACGGCGTCGCCGACGGTCTTGAGGTTCTTGACCTCTTCGTCGGGGATGCGGACGCCGAACTTTTCCTCAGCGTTGACCACGATGGTCATCATGGAGATGGAGTCGATGTCCAGGTCCTCGGTGAAGGACTTGTCCAGCTCGACAGCCTCGGGGGCCAGGCCGGTCTCTTCGTTGACGATTTCAGCCAGGCCGGCCAGGATTTCTTCGTTGCTAGCCATTGATGGCTCCTTTTCTTGTTGGTGCCGTCGGCTTCCGGTGGTTGTGCCGGGAGAGTCTGGCGAAATGATTCAAACCGAGGGTTCGGCTTGGTGTGGGAATCCGTGCTGTTGAGCAACGCTCCAGCCGGGGGAGTGCGGTGTCCGCCTACGGAAGCACAATCACCTGGGCGCCGAAGACCAGTCCTGCGCCGAACCCGATCTGCAGGGCCAGTCCGCCGCTTAGTTCAGGGTTTTCCTGCAGCAAACGGTGGGTGGCGAGGGGGATGGAGGCTGCCGAGGTGTTACCCGCCTCGGCGATATCCCGGGCGACCTTGACGGTCTCCGGAAGCTTGAGCTGCTTGGCCATTTCGTCGATGATGCGCATGTTGGCCTGGTGCGGGATAAAAGCGGCGAGGTCGTCGGCGCTGACGCCGGCGGCGTCGAGGGCCTGCTGCGCCACCTTGGCCATCTCCCAGACCGCCCACCGGAACACCGTCTGGCCGTCCTGCCGCAGCGTGGGCCACAGGGCAGCCTCGGTCACGGCGGCTTCACCTTCGCTGAGGGCCGGGTCTTTCTTGCCGGCGGCGGCGAAGTCCCGGATGTCTAGCATTGAGTGGGTCATGCCGATGGCGTCCCACTTGCTGCCGTCCGAGCCCCACACCGACGGCCCGATGCCGGGAGTGTCGGAGGGGCCGATGACGACGGCGCCCGCGCCGTCGCCCAGGAGGAAGGAGATGGTGCGTTCGGTGTTGTCGATGACGTCGGAGAGCTTCTCGGCGCCGACGACCAGGACGTACTTGGCCGCGCCGGAACGGACCAGCGCGTCMGCCTGGGCAATGCCGTAGCAGTACCCGGCGCAGGCGGCGGAGATGTCGAAGGCCGGTGCCGGGGTGGCGCCGAGACGGTCCGCCAGGCTCGCTGCGGCCGACGGTGTGGCGTACGGGTGGGTGACGGTGGAGACGATCACGGCGCCGAGTTCGGAGGCCTCAATGCCGGCCTTCTGCAGGGCTTCGCGGGATGCGCCTTCGGCCATGTCGATGACACTGACGTCGGCAGGAGCCCGGTGGCGGGTGATGATGCCGGTGCGCTGGCGGATCCACTCGTCCGAGGAATCGATCCACTGGCACACGTCCTCGTTCGTAACGATGACGTTCGGACGGTAGGCGCCGAGACCCAGGACGCGGGTGTTTTCCTGCAGTGCTGCCTGCTTCAGAGCGGGAGCGCTCATTTGCCTCCCTCCAGTTCTGCGAATAGGGCCAAGGCGGCGGAGAGGTCGTCCGGGGTCTTGACGGTGACTGTCTTCACGCCGGGCATTCCACGTTTGGCCAGCCCGGCCAGTGTACCGGCCGGGGCCAGTTCGATAACGCCGGTGACGCCGCGCTTGACCATGGTGTCCATGCAGAGGTCCCAGCGGACGGGGCGGGAGACCTGGGCGATGAGGCTGTCGACGGCGGCACCGCCGTCGGTCACCTCGGCGCCGTCGAAGTTGGACAGCAACGGCACCTGCGGGTTCCGCGGGTGCAGCGAGGGCCGGAGGGCCTCCAGTGCAGCGACGGCGGGCGACATGTGCGAGGTGTGGAACGCGCCGGCGACCTTCAGCGGGATCACGCGGGCCTTGGCCGGCGGGTTGTCGGCGAGGGCCTTCAGCTGCTCCATGGTGCCGGCGGCGACGGTCTGGCCGGCGCCATTGACGTTGGCCGGGGTCAGCCCGCAGGCTTCGATTGCGGCCAGTACCTCGGCGGGGTCGCCGCCGACGACGGCGCTCATGCCGGTGGGCGTGGCAGCTGCGGCAGCGGCCATGCCGTTGGCACGTTCGCGGACAAACGTCATGGCTTCGGTTTCGGTCAGCACACCGGCCAGGGCCGACGCGGTGATTTCGCCGACCGAGTGGCCGGCGAGGACCACGGGGAGCGCGCCGAGTTCGACGTCGAAGAGTGACTGGGCGGCAACGAGTCCGGCGGCGACGATCAGGGGCTGCGCGACGGCCGTGTCCTTGATGGTCTCCTCGTCGGAGGTGGTGCCGTGGGCGGTGAGGTCGATACCTGCTATTTCGCTAAGTGAGGCCAGGTGGCCTGCGACGGGAGGCAGTTCCAGCCAAGGGGCCAGAAAACCAGGGGTCTGGGAGCCCTGTCCAGGGCAGACGATTGCAAGCACGTATCCAGCTTTCCAAATTGCCGCGTGATTCATCGGTACTTTCATGCACCAAGCTCACTGGGTCAGTTTGTAGGAAGTCTACAACGGGTCAGGAGTTGTTACGGGACGGCTGGCGTTCGGTGGAGGGCCTCGGCGGTGCCGAGAGGCGGCCCACCACCAGCGCCGCCTGAAGCACAAATGCCTCGCGGGGGATCAGCGGATCCCAGCCGGTGACGTCGCAAACACGCTTGAGCCGGTACCGCACGGTGTTGGCGTGGACGAAGAGTTCGCGGGCCGTCGCTTCGAGGGAATGGCCCAGTTCCAGGTAGGTCCCCAGGGTCTCGACCAGACCGTTCGAGGCTGCGACCAGGGGCCGGTAGATGTTCTTCACCAGGGAACGGCGGGCGGCGTCATCGCCGGAAATCACCCGCTCCGGCAGGAGGTCATCCGCCGCCACCGGGCGCGGCGCGGAGGGCCATGCCCGGGCGGCGGTGAGGCCCGCGAAGGCGGACTGGGCGGAGCTGCTGGCCTCCAGCAAGGAGCCAGCCTCGGCCCCGTAGACCACCGGCCCCGGGGCGAAGAGCTCGCTGAGTTTCTGGCAGGCGGTCTCGCGGTCCTGCACGCCGCCCAGGATCAGGATGAGCCGGTCGCCCTGGATGCCCACCAGGGCATCCTCGGCAAATCGCCCGGCAGTGCGGCGGAGTTCGCTGACATAGCTGGCGCTGGGCTCSGACGGGGAATTTCCGACCATAACAGTGAAGCGTTCCTGCGCCTTCCAGCCCAGGGCCGCGATSCGGGAGCGCAGGGCGTCCGTGTTTTCGCCGCGCAGGATGGCGTCCACAATCAGGGCCTCAAGCCTGGTATCCCAGGAGCCCCGGGTCTCGGCGGCGCGGGCGTAAACGTCCGCGGCGGCAAAAGCCACTTCCCGGGAGTACCGCAGCACGGCCTCGCGGAGGTCCGCCTGGTCGGCCTCCGGGGCGATGATCGGCACCTGGTCCTCGACCACTTCCACCACAATCCGGATTAGCTGCAGGGCTTTCTGCAGGCTGATCGAGCGGGTCAGTTCGGTGGGTGCGGTCCCGAAGACATCGGAGAGGATCCACGACGGCGAGCTGGGCCGTTCGAACCAGGTGACGAAGGCGGCGATGCCGTTCTGCGCCACCATGCCGAGGGCGGAGCGCTCATCGGAGTTCAGCCGGCTGTACCAGGGCAGCGATTTCTCCAGCTGCCGCAGGGTGGTGGTGGACAACTGGCCCACGCTGGCCCGGAGCTTTTTGAGCGTCTCGGCCTTCTCCGGGGTGAGCGCCCGCACGGACGGTTTGCGTTTTGCGGGGGTGGTGGTGGGCTCTGCCATGCATCGAGCATACGGCGCCCGCCGTCCAAGCTCCATTTGTGCAAAGGCTACAAGACGCTTTGGGCTGCATCACAGCCTTCGCGGCGCAGGCCCGCGCGTGTCGGCGGGCCCCCTCCGGTCCGGACCCTACCGGTTAAACGCCCGACGGCGGCCCCCACCTGGGTGGGGACCGCCGTCGGGCGCTGGCTCTGTATCCTGCGCGGGACGCAGGTTACGAGTCGCCGCCGGCGTTGCCGGTGGTGCCGGCGTTGACGTTCAGGAGGCGGTACTTCTCGATCGCCTGGGCCGGGGCCTGGGCGTCGACCTCGCCGCGGCGGGCCAGCATCTGCAGGGAACGGACCACGATCGAGTGGATGTCGTTCTTGAAGAAGCGGCGGGCTGCGGCGCGGGTGTCCGAGAAACCGAAACCGTCGGCACCGAGCGAGGCGAACTCGTTCGGGATGAACTGGCGGATCTGGTCGGGGACGGCCTTCATGTAGTCCGAGACGGCCACGATGGGTCCGGTGGCCCCGGCGAGCTGTTCGGTGACGAACGGGACGCGTGCGGGCTGGCCGGGGTTGAGGAAGGCCTCTTCCTCGGCGGCCATGGCGTCGCGGCGCAGTTCGGTCCAGGAGGTGACGGACCAGACATCGGCGGAGACGCCCCAGTCCTCGGCCAGGAGTCGCTGGGCCTCAAGGGCCCACGGAACCGAAACGCCGGAGGCGAGGATCTGCGTGCGCGGGCCGTCGATCTTGGCCGGTGCCAGCAGGTAGATGCCCTTGACGATGCCCTCGACGTCGAGCTCCGCGGGTGCCGGCGGCTGGACGATCGGCTCGTTGTAAACCGTGATGTAGTACATCAGGTTCCGTGCCGGGTCGTTATCCGCAGGGCCGGGGCCGTACATCCGGTTCAGGCCATCACGCATGATGACGCCGATTTCGTAACCGTACGCCGGGTCGTAGGTGACCACGGCCGGGTTGGTCGAGGCGAGGATCGGGGAGTGGCCGTCAGCGTRCTGCAGGCCCTCACCGGTCAGCGTGGTGCGGCCGGCGGTGGCGCCGATGATGAACCCGCGGGTCATCTGGTCGGCGGCTGCCCAGAAGGAGTCGCCGGTGCGCTGGAAACCGAACATCGAGTAGAACACGTAGATCGGGATCAGCGGTTCGCCGTGCGTCGCGTAGGAC
>NZ_JBFTNO010000012.1:0-27603 GCF_056397525.1 Arthrobacter sp. 05L45_2
GGGGCTGTGCGAGCCGAGGTTGTCCGCGGCGATGGAGGGCCCGAAGGACGTGAAGTAGCCGCCGAAGGCCCAGGTGGCGACGAAGATGGCCGACGCCAGGGGCAGGTAGGGGCGGGACGCGGCCGGCACCGCCAGGTGCGGCTTCAGCGAGGACCAGGCRCCGGGGGCGCGGGGAACGGTTTCGGGGCGGGTGGCAAGGGCTGCGGCGCAGGCGAGCAGCAGCGCCGCAAACACACAATAGGTGAGTGCACGCGGAACCGCTGCGAACTCGACGAGCAGTCCGGAGAGGAAGACGCCGAGGGCGAGCCCGATAGTCGCAGCGGCGGTGGTGACGGCCGCGACCAGCCACGGTGGGCGACGCGGTGCGGTGTCGACGACGTACGCGCCGATGGCACTGGATGCCAGGCCGGCCGCGAGTCCCTGAAGGGCGCGGCCGGCGAGAAGCGGCAGGAAGCTGTGGACCGCCAGCAACGTGAGGCAGCCGGCGACGGCAATCAGCAGGGCGGCGAGGGACACCGGACGGCGGCCGAAGTGGTTCGAGAGCCGGCCCAGGAACACCAGGGCGAATACGGCGCAGACGAAATAGGCGACGGCGGCCAGCGAGAACTGGTCGTTCGTCAGGCCGTCGGCTTTCCGGTAGGCGTCGTACAGAGGTATTGGCGAGGCCCCCGCAGCGAACACGGAAACAAATGACACGGTGGCCGCGATGAAGCCGCGGCCACGGGCGGGGGCGGTGGAGCGGGCGGGGCTGGGGTGTGTTTGGGTCATGGGGTTTCTGGGTAGGTGCGGACCTGTTGGCGTCAGCGGTTGACGTAGCCCAGGTGCTGGCTGTTGTAGCGGGCGCCCTGCACACCGATCCGCCGGGCGAGGGCGTCGAGGTCGGCGACGTCGTCCGCGGACAGGGCCACCGCCGTGGCGCCGGCGTTTTCCTCGATCCTGGCGGTGCTGCGGGTGCCCGGAATCGGCACGATCCATGGGTGCTGGGCGAGCAGCCATGCCAGGGCGATCTGCGCCGGCGTCGTTCCCTTGCTGCTGGCGAGGCCGGTGACGTGCCCGACGAGTGCGGCGTTGGCGGACCGGTTCTCCTCGGTGAAGCGGGGAATGGTGGCGCGGACGTCGCCCTCGGCGAAGGTGGTGGCCGTGCCCACCGTCCCCGTCAGGAAGCCCTTGCCCAGCGGACTGAACGGCACGAACCCGATACCCAGCTCGGCGAGCGTTGGCAGCACCTCGGCCTCCGGGTCGCGGGTCCAGAGCGAGTATTCGCTCTGCACCGCCGTCACCGGCTGCACCGCGTGCGCCCGGCGGATGGTTCCTGCCGACGCCTCTGAGAGCCCGAAGTGCCGGACTTTGCCTTCCGCGATTAGCTCACCGACGGTGCCGGCGACCTCCTCGATGGGCACGKCGGGRTCGACGCGGTGCTGGTAGARSAGGTCGATGACGTCGGTGCGCAGCCGCTGCAGCGAGGCCTCGGCGACCCGGCGGATTTGTTCCGGCCGGCTGTCGAGGCCCACGCTTTTGCCGCCCTCGATACGCCAGCCGAACTTGGTGGCCACCTGGACGTGGCTGCGGATCGGCTCCAGGGCCTCGCCCACGAGTTCTTCGTTCACGTAGGGTCCGTACACCTCGGCCGTGTCGAAGAAGGTCACCCCGAGGTCGACGGCGGAGCGGATGACGCCGATCATGTCCTCACGGCTGCCCGGGTTGGGCCCGTAGCTTTGCGACATGCCCATACAGCCCAGGCCGACGGCCGAGACGGTCAGGCCTTGTCCGAGGGTACGTGTGTGCATGATTGGTCTCCTTGCAGGTCGGTCGGTATCAGGGGCGGGTGCCGTTGTACTGGTCGTCCGTGATGTGCTCAAGCCAGGTGGTGGTCTTGGCGGGGTCATCGCCGTTCTCCAGCATGGCGATGTGCTCCATATAGCAGCCAGGTGCCGCGGCGTGCCAGTGCTCCTCGCCCGGCGGGGTGTACAGCGTCTGCCCGGGGTGGACCTCGATGATCTTGCCGTCGCGTCCGCCGAACCGGGCAATGCCCTGGGTGACACGGAGGAACTGCCCGCGGGCGTGGGAGTGCCACGCAGTCCGGGCGCCGGGAGCGAAGCGGACCGTGGCGACCACCATGCGCTGGTCGGTTTCGTGCGGCAGCGCGATGGGATCCAGCCAGACATCACCGACGAACTGCTCGGGCGGGTTCTTGCCGGTGGGTTTGGTGGGTTCGATGTTCATGCGGGCCTGCTCTCACTATCCGGGGAATTGCAACGTCCCACCCACGCTACGGCCGCATTCGGCGCTGAGGGAGTCTCCGTCAGTACCACCCTTGGCAGGGCCACTCTGGGTCCGAAAGTGTGGGAAGAAAAACACCGTGGACAAACCGGCCGCGACGGCGAATAATCCAAAATGTGTCGGGCGATTGACCCCCCAATGCAGTCGCCCGACCACCTGTTCCCCTCCCGGGCCATGTCGGCGATCAGCGGTGCGACATCTCGCGCCCTAAAAACTTCCAAAGGCGGCGGGTGCGGCCGCGTTCCGGCCTGCGCACCGCCGTCGTCGTCGCTGAACGCCCGATGGCTCAGATAATGCGTTTCTGCCCGAATTTCGATCACTTCGTGCGGCCTTGTGCCCTGTCCGGGACGGCGGCCCGAAGGCTGATTTAGGCTTCCAACAGCGGGGTAGGGAGTGCCCCCGGTCGTCATTGGGGGGACCGGGGTCGCTGCCGCCTTCAGGCGCCGAGCGTTCGCCGGAGCGCGGCAAGCCGCTCCTCGAGCGCTGAGTGGTCATCCCGCAATTCCCGCACCCCAAGGCCCGTGACATCCTTGAGCGCCCGTCGCAGGGCCTGCGTGTTGGCGAAACCTGCCGTAGCGGCAATCCGGTCCACCGTCTGGAGCCGCCACTCCGGGTCACGAAGCAACTCCAGGGCCCGTGCGGTCCGCAGGAGCCGGACCCGTGCGGCGATCCCCAAGTCCTCGCCTTCGAACAGGGTAAACAGGGTGCGCCGGGACACGTGAAAGTGGTCCGCTATTGCTTCCGAACCCATGTTTTCCGAGGCATAGTTCCTGTGCAGGTAGTTCTTGACCGCCAGCCGCTGCGAGGGCGCCAGCGATTCCGGTGCGGCTGGGACGCCGAGCAAGGACGAGGTCAGCGCGGTCACCGCGGAGCGCAGGACGGCGCTGGCGGCCTCCGCATGCGCCTCCATCCCCGCGGCCCTGCAGTTCAAGAGCAGGGGCATCAGGAGGGAGCGCAGCACAGGATGCTGAATGAGGTTCTCCACCTCGGCCAGCCTCGTGGCCCTCACCCCGTCCACGCCCAGGCCGGATTTAGCAAGGTTGAGCTGAATAACGTGCATTCCCGCCGGGGCGCGGAACTTGCCGCCGTGGGTGAGGTCAAGGAACCGGACCCGCGGCGACTGGATGGAGACCGGTTCGCCCGAGAAGTTGTAGGTCCCGGAAGGTGCCTTCACGAAATACGCAAGCCGCAGATCATCCAGGTCGCCGTTGGCCTCCCACGCACCCGCGGCAGGCCCGTTCCGGAGCTCAATCAAGCTGAATCCAGGCCCGCTGAAGCTGGTGGCGGTGGGGGCAAAATGCGGCGAAACGGGGCCGGTAGCTTCCAGCCGCACGGGCGTTTCCACCGCCTGGCTGTACCAGTGGCGCCAGTGCTCGAAGCGTTGGGGCGGCGTCAACCGCTCCGGAACGTCGTAGAGGCGCCGGAAGCCGTGGCCGGGGCCTCCCTGGCCGGCATCCGCGCCAACGGGGCCGGTGCCGGAAGTCAGGTTTTCAGGCGTACCGCGGCCACCTGCAGGATTGAGCATGACCGGATCATAGTCGGTCCGGTTGCCTGAGGTAACGGCCTATGGACCCGATTCGCGGGCGGACTGTGGGGTTAGACCATGTCCGGGTAGCTGGTGAGGATGTAATCGGCCGCGGCCGTGCCAGTCATCCGCAGGCCTGTCCGGGTGGGGTGGATGCGCTTTTTCTTCATTGCGGCCCAGAAGGCATTTTCGGGGCCCGGGGTGGTCTCGCCAAGGACGCACCAGCTCGTGTACAGGCCGTAGAGGCGGTCCCGGCCCATGGCGTGGTTGGATGCAGGATCGCGGGTGATGGCTTCCTGCAGGAATTGGTCGTAGTGAGAAGTTGCCATGATCGGCTCATTTCCTCGGAGTGCATTGGGCGCCGCCATGTGGCTATAGCAGCGGGAGCCTCAACTTCGTGCACGCGGCGCTGAGGCGTGGTGCTCCCGGTGCGCTGACTGTGCAGCTGATTCCCGGGGTGGGCGTTGCCATCCGGTCCGGGGGAGACCGGCCGAAACAACAACCCTACGTTGTAGACTCTAGGCGCAGACTAGGCATTAAGCAATGCGGTTCCTGCCATTCGGCGAATTGCCGCACCCACCCGAAACGGAATCCCATGACGCGCGACGAGAACCAGGCACCCGGCGAGCGGAAGCCGCTTAGCCGCGAACTCGTTATCTCCGCAGCCTTGGCCCTGGTGGACGCCGAGGGGCTGGAGGCACTCACGATGCGCCGGCTGGGACAGCGGCTGGGCCGGGACCCGATGAGCCTGTACCGGTACGCGGAAAACCGGGCCGCACTACTGGACGGTGTGACGGAGCTGGTCCTGAATGAGCTGGTGATCGATGCCGGCGCCGCCGACTGGCAGGCGCAGTTGCGCAGCACCGCCCACGACTTCCGCCTGCTGGCACTCCGCCACCCCAACGTGGTGCCCCTGCTGGTGACCCGGCCGCTGTCGACGCCGCTGGGGCTGCGGCCGCTGGGAACCCTGCGGCCGCTCGAACAGATTTTGGCGCTGCTGATCCACGCCGGATTTGCCCCAGCGGACGCGCTGCACGTCTACCGCGCCTATTACGGCTACCTTTACGGGCACATCCTCAACGAACTGCAGGAATTCATTGTGGATCCCGATGAAAACGAGGCCGTGCTCCGCCTGGGCCTGCACCGGCTGCCCGCAAAGGAGTTCCCCCGATTGCGCGCGCTGGCCCCGGTCCTGGCCGAGTACGACGGCGCCGGCGAACTGGACGAGGGAATCACCATCCTGCTGACCGGACTCGCCGCACGCCTTTCTCCGCCCGCCGGGCTCCCGCAGCCCTGACCGGGCATCGCATGTTGATGCGTCGGCGACGGCGCCCGGGTTGGGGACACGCCGGCCGCCACGGCTAGACTCGCACGCTGGGGAAGAACGCCATCGCTGCGGACCGCCCCCTGGCGGCCTGCGGCGCAATCTCGACCAGAAAAGTGATTGTGAAGAAAACTGCACACCAGCTGACCGTTACCGCCCTCCTCGCCGCCCTGGCACTGACCGCGTGCTCGGCGCCGGAAGCTGCGGCCCCGCCGTCGTCGGCCCCTGCGCAGACGGCGACTCCCACCCCCAGCCCCACCAAGACCTCCGGACCCTTCGGTGACTTTGCGACCGCGGCCGAAGCCTGCAAGACCATCTCCGAGCAGGCCACGGGGGCGTCCTTGCTCCCGCTCTCCGCCGCGCAGGGCAAGACCGCCGAACTCGAGCAGCACAAGGCCGAACTGAGCCGCACGGCGGAGCGGGTTCCGGACAGCCTCAAGGCCGCCTTCGCGAGGCTCAACCAGGTGGCCGTGGCCGGCCTGAGCGACCAGACCGTCTTCTCCAGCGGCAAGTTCCAGGACGCCATGGCTCCTGTGACCGGCTGGATCGCCGCTAACTGCAAGTAGGGCGCTCCCGCCGCAGGCCCGCTCCGGAAATCCCGGTGATGTGGCCCCGCGGTGGGCCCCAAGGGCTAGGGTGGTGTCAAAGAGAAGGGGGAGTGCCTCATGGAGTACCAGAATCCTGAATCCACCAACCCGGCTGCCGGTCCGGCGGCAGGACTGCCGGAGACCCGCCTGCCGGAGACCCGCCTGCCGGAGACGCGGTTGCCGGAGGCAGGGCTGCCCTTCGCGGCGTCCGCCGCGACCGGCCGCACCGTGATTTCCGAAGCCGCCGTCGCAAAGGTGGCCGGCATCGCCGCCCGCTCGGTTCCGGGCGTGTACTCCCTGGGCACTGGACCGTCCCGCGCTCTGGGTGCGATCCGCGACGCCGTGGGCAGTCCGGATCACGCCGCCGGCGTCCGGGCCGAGGTGGGCGAGACCCAGGTGGCCGTCGACATTGACCTCGTGGCCCTCTACGGCACCCCGCTGCACCCCCTCGCGGACCAGATCCGCGCCGCCGTGTACGCCGCTGTGGAGGAGCTCGTGGGACTGCAGGTCATTGAAGTGAACATCGAAATCCACGACGTCTTCGTCCCCGGACCGCCCAAGCCGGCGGCCGCCGGAGACGTGCGGCCCGTGAGGGAGGCCCTGCAGTGAACCTGACCGTGGCGGGCATCGCAGCCGGCGCTTTCCTTGCCTTTATGTCCTTCGCGTTTGGGGTCTGGGGCTTCCTCGGATCCCTGCTCTTTATGGCTATCGGAGCCCTGCTGGGCCGCGCGGCGGAAGGGAAACTGGACCTGCGCGGCGTCGTCGACGCCATCACGGGCAGGCGTTCCTCCTCATGACTGACGGCACCGGACGGAGCCTGGCCGGACACAACCGGATCAGCACCCAGGCGCTGACCAGCGTGGCACGCGCCGCGGCCGCCGAAGCGCTGGGCGTCCCCGCCCCCGACGTAAGGGCTGACTGGACGGACGACGACGGCCTGCTGGCCCTTTCGCTGGTCACCCCGATCGCCGTCCCGTCGCTCTCCTCGGTGCTCCGTGATCCGGCCCGCGTCACGGCCTTCGGTGGCCCCATCTGGGACCGTGCCGTGGCAGCCAAAGCGGAGATCCTGCGGCGGGTCACCGAACTGAGCGGCGCGCAGCTTAGTCGGGTGGACATCCGCATCAGCGGAGCAAGCATCACAGAGGGAGGGCGGGTCCGGTGAGCCAGGCAGCCGAGCGCCAGTATGGCGAAACAGGGAGCAGGCCGGCCGCCCCGGCGTCGGATCCCACGTCCGGACCGGACACCGGAACGAGTGCCCCCGGGATGGCCAAGGTCCTGGCCCGGGAAACCAGCTCTTCCAGGGCTGCCGCCTCCGTCATTGCGGCCATCCTGGTGATCGGGCTGTGTGTTTACGCCCTGCTCGAGACCGCCGTCCGTGCGGTCGGGCAGCCGCCGTGGCTGATTGACCCGCAGGCCGCGGCCGAGCGCATCATCGAGCTCCCCGCCGGCGTCCCGCCGCTGCTGCTGGGCGTCACCGGGGCCGTGCTGCTGGCCGCGGGACTGTTCTTCTTCCTCAACGCCGTGCTGCCGGGCCGGCGTGCCCGCCACGTGCTGGCCGATCCGAGGGCCGGCGTCGTGGTCGACGATGAGGTGATCGCCTCCGCCCTGGCGCGGCGTGCACGGCTCGCCGCCAACGTCACCCAGGAACAGGTGATGGTGGTGGTCTCCAGGCGGCAGGTGCTGGTGAACGTCCGGCCGACCTCCGGCGTGCCCCTTCGCGCGGCAGACATCCAGGCCGCCGTAGAGGCAGAGCTCACGGACATGGCGCTCWCGCCCCGGCCKGAGGTGCGGGTCAAYCTGGCCTCSTCGGGGGTGATCGGCGCGTGAACAGCACACCCCGGATCCTCAACCGGATTCTGCTCGCCATCCTTGGCGCCAAGCTGCTGGCGATCGGAGGGCTACTGATCCTGCTGGCGACGGTGCCGGCGGTCGGCCGCTGGTGGCAGGGCTGGTCGGCAGGGGCATGGAGCGGGGTCCGCGGACTCGTGGACCGCACCCGGCTCCCCGGCCGCCCCGAAAGCTGGCTGTGGATCCTCATCGTGGTCCTGTTGCTGGCCGTGATCGTGGCCATGGTCGCCTGGCTTGCCCAACAGGGCAAAGGCCGCGCCAACCTGCTGGTCGCCGAGGACGATGCCGGGGATGTGCCCGGCAACGTCCGGATCGGCGGCGGTGTGGCGGCGCAGGCCCTCCGGGCCGCCCTTGCCGACCGGCCGGACCTGGCCGGCGCCACTGTCGGGACCTACGAGTTCGACGGCGAGCCGGCTCTCCGGATCCGGGTGCAGCCCCGCCAGGGTGTCGCGCCGCACGCCCTCGCCGCCGAGGTGTCGGCGCTGGTCGAGGCCCTCGACGCCGTCGTGGGCAAACGAACCCCCGTGCTGATCCACCTCGGGGCCGGCGCCCGGTCCCGGTTCGGGCGCGCCGAGCGCGTCCGCTAAACGCATCCGCTGGCACGTGCGGTTAGCCGCCGGAAACATGTGCCCCACCCGGAACACCAGCACCGGACCGGCCTGCACCGGTCTCCGTTGCGTAAAGGTTTAATGTAAACGCTTGCATTCCTCACCATCGTGTCGCTAGTGTGATTGCCACCACACCAACTGCACCACCGGTACGAACCGGTACTCAGCGAGGAGCACCTGCATGAAAACCCGTAAATACCTACTTCCCGTAGCCGCGGCCGGTGTTTTGGCCCTCTCCCTCTCGGCCTGTGCAGGCGGTGGAGGCGGCGGTGGTAACTCCGCGGGCGGCGGCGACGCGGCAGCAAACCTGGACGGCCGGGGCCCCATCACCTACGTACAGGGCAAGGACAACAGCAACGTTGTGCGGCCGCTGATCGAAAAGTGGAACGCGGCGCACCCGAACGAGAAGGTCACGTTCAAGGAACAGACCGACCAGGCCGACCAGCAGCACGATGACCTGGTCCAGAACTTCCAGGCCAAGAACGCCAACTACGACGTTGTCAGCGTGGACGTCGTCTGGACCGCCGAGTTTGCGGCCAAGGGCTGGCTCCAGCCGCTCAAGGACAAGATGGCCCTCGACACCGCCGGCATGCTCAAGCCGACGCTCGAGGCCGCCTCCTACAAGGGCACCCTCTACGCCGCACCCGAGTCTTCCGACGGCGGCATCCTCTACTACCGCAAGGACCTCGTCCCCACCGCGCCCAAGACGTGGGACGAAATGATGGGCATGTGCTCAATCGCCAAGGCCAAGAACATCGGATGCTACTCCGGCCAGTTCTCGAAGTATGAGGGCCTCACCGTGAACGCCTCCGAGGCGATCAACTCCTTCGGCGGGTCCGTGCTCGACAAGGACGGCAAGCCGAGCCTGAACACCGAGGAAGCCAAGACCGGCCTGGGTAACCTCGCCAAGGCCTACGCGGACGGCAACATCCCCAAGGAAGCCATCACCTACAAGGAAGAGGAATCGCGCCAGGCGTTCCAGGACGGCAAGCTGCTGTTCCTGCGCAACTGGCCGTACGTCTACAACCTGGCCACCACCGAAGGCTCGTCCAAGGTCAAGGACGTCCTCGGCATGACCGCCCTCCCGGGCAAGGACGGCCCCGGCGCCTCCTCCCTGGGCGGCCACAGCGCCGGCATGAGCGTCTACTCCAAGAACAAGGCCACCGCGCTGGACTTCCTGAAGTTCCTCACCACCGAAGAAACGCAGAAGTTCTTCGCCACGCAGGGCTCCCTCGCCCCGGTGCTCAGCAAGCTCTACGACGACAAGGAACTGGTCGCCAAGCTGCCGTACCTGCCCGTGCTGAAGACCTCCATTGAGAACGCCGTCCCGCGTCCGGTGACCCCGTTCTACCCGGCCGTTACCAAGGCCATCCAGGACAACGCATACTCGGCCATCAAGGGTGAGAAGGCAGTGGACGCAGCGCTGTCCGATATGCAGAAGTCCATCGAAACCCAGACAAAGTAGTCACTCATGGCAACCGAATTGGGCCCGACGCCGGTAAAGAAGCCGGCGTCGGGCGGGGTCGAACCCCACCACGCACCGAAGGGGGTGGGGGAGGACAACGCCATCGCGAGCCAGGGTAAGTGGGCTTCGTGGCTGCTCGCCCCCACCATCATCGCGCTGGCCGTCGTCATTGTTTACCCGATCGTCAGCGCCATCATCATGTCCTTCCAGGCCGACGCCGGGCTGGACCCGGCCACCGGCCTCTTCGCCGAAGGCGGCCCGGCCGGTTTCAAGAACTACGTCAACTGGCTCGGCCAGCAGTGTACGTCGCCCAACGGCGGCAGCGTGGCCTGCCCGCCGGGCACCCTCGGCTCCCAGTTCTGGTCCGCGACCGCCACCACCTTCTTCTTCACCATCGTCACGGTCACCCTGGAAACCGTGCTCGGTTTCTGGATGGCCATCATCATGGCGCGCACCTTCAAGGGCCGCAGCATGGTCCGCGCGGCCGTGCTGGTGCCGTGGGCCATCCCCACCGCCGTGACGGCCAAGCTGTGGCTGTTCATCTTCGCCTTCGAGGGCATCGCCAACAAGCTCTTCAACACCTCCATTCTGTGGACCGGCAGTGAGTGGCCGGCCAAGTGGGCGGTCATCATTGCCGACGTCTGGAAGACCACGCCGTTTATGGCGCTGCTCATCCTGGCCGGCCTGCAGATGATTCCCGCTGAGGTGTACGAGGCAGCCAAGGTTGACGGCGCATCGGCCTGGCAGCGGTTCCGGATGATCACCCTGCCGCTGGTGAAGCCGGCGCTGATGGTGGCCATCCTTTTCCGCACCCTGGATGCGCTGCGTATGTTCGACCTCCCGTACATCCTCACCGGCGGGGCCAACAACACCACCACGCTCTCGATCCTGGTGATTAACCAGATCAGGCAAGGCTTCAACGTGGCGGCGGCRCTATCGACCATCACGTTCATCATCATTTTCCTTGTCGCCTTCATCTTCGTGCGCTTCCTTGGCGCGAATGTTGTGGAGCAGCAGACCGGCGCTAGTAAGGGGAAGAAATGACCACCGCCGCGACCGAGCTGCGCGCGCAGCAGGACCGGGGGCGCAAGACGGCCCAGAACCGGGAGAAATGGGCCCAGGGCCGCACCTACATCAGTGCGGTTGTCATCCTRATCTGGTGCCTGGCGCCGGCCTACTGGATGGTGGTGACGGCGTTCCGCGACGTGGGGTTCACCTACGACACCTCGGTATTGCCGTCGCACGTGACCCTGGACAACTTCAAGACCGCGTTCGACACGTCGTTCGGCAACCACTTCGGCCAGGCGCTGCTCAACAGCGTGTTCATCGGCGTCGTCGTCACCGTGGTGTCGCTGCTCATCGGCGTCTTCGCGGCCTACGCGCTGGCACGGCTGAACTTCCGGTTCAAGTACCTGGTGCTCGGCTTCATCCTGGGCGCATCCATGTTCCCCGGCGTCGCCCTCATCACCCCGCTGTTCCAGCTGTTCACCAACATCGGCTGGATGGGCACCTACCAGGCCCTGATCATCCCGAATATCTCGTTCGTGCTGCCGCTGACCGTCTACACCATGACCTCCTTCTTCCGCGAAATGCCGTGGGAGCTCGAGGAATCGGCCCGGGTGGACGGCTGCACGCAGGGGCAGGCATTCCGCAAGGTGATCATGCCGCTCGCGGCGCCGGCCATCTTCACCACGGCCATCCTGGCGTTCATTTCCTCGTGGAATGAATTCCTGATCGCCAGCCAGCTCTCGTCCGACGCGACCCAGCCGGTCACCGTCGCGATCGCGAGCTTCGCCGGCGCGCAGCCCAACCAGATCCCGTACACCGCGATCATGGCGGCCGGCACCATCGTGACCATCCCGCTCGTGATCCTGGTGCTGGTCTTCCAGCGCAAGATCGTCGCGGGCCTGACCGCCGGCGCCGTCAAGTGATGGCTGTGGCGGCAGCTTGATGGCACACGGACAGGGCCAGGGCGAAATCCACCCGACGCACCGCAGGGTGCGTTCGGGCGAGGACTTCGACATCATTATCGGGTTCCTGGGCTTCTGGGCCGTGGTCCTGCTGGCGGTCACCGTCTGGATGGAGGTGACCGCCCAGCCGGCCCTCGGCTGGGCGCTGGGACTGCTCGCAACCCTGCTGGCCCTCTATGGGATGGTCCGGCTGCGGCGGCGTTTGCCCGGCCGCACCGGATCCCGGCGGCGGTGAGGGCGGCGGCACTCGACTAGGAACGATGGGCGCCGTGGGGGCGGCACGCCGGCAGCGCACCTGCTGCCGGTCGACAAGGGGACACGGTGGCACGGACAACTGACAGGGCGCAACGCGGCGGACACTCCGGCGTCAGTATCGAGGACGTCGCAGCCGCGGCCGGCGTTTCCACCGCCACCGTCTCCCGCGCCGTCCGTGGACTGCCCCGGGTCTCACCCGCCACCCGGGAGAAAATCCTGGCCGTGGCCGAGGCCCTGGGCTATGTGGCCTCCTCCTCGGCATCCGGGCTGGCCACCGGCCGGACCCGGACCATCGGCGTGCTGGCCCCGTTCGTCAGCCGCTGGTTCTTCTCCAAGGCTATTGAGGGCGCCGACCGGGAACTGCACGGCCGCCAGTACAACCTCTCGCTCTTCAACCTSGGCGGYCACGGSAGCCACCGCGARCGSCTGTTCAGCAAGACCATGGTCTACAAGCAGATCGACGCCCTCCTGGTCCTCTGTATGGCTCTCAGCAGCGAGGAACTCGAGCACCTGCAGAAGATCGACATCCCGCTGGTTGTGGTGGGCGGCCACGTCGAGGGCTGCGCCTACATCGGGATCGACGATTACGAGGCCGCCGCCACGGCGGTCCGGCACCTCATCGGCCTGGGTCACACCGAGATCGCGCTGCTGCACGGCGACGACGAAACAGACCTGAACTTCGACGTTCCACGGGTGCGCATCAAAGCCTTCCAGGACGTGATGGCCGAGGCAGCCCTGGACGTCCGGCCGGAGTGGGACGAGTGGGGGGACTTCACCGTCCGCAGCGGCCAGGACGCCTTCCAGCGGCTGTGGGACCAGCCCGGGCCCAAGCCGACGGCGATCTTCTGCGCCTCGGACGAGATGGCCATGGGCGTGCTCTTCGAAGCCCGCCGCGCCGGGGTGCGTGTGCCGGAGGATCTCTCCGTGGTGGGCATCGACGACCACGAATTCTCCGCCGCCATCGGCCTCACCACGGTCGGCCAGCGCCCGGATGAACAAGCCGAGCTCGGCACCAAGATGCTGCTTGATGAGCTCGACGGGATCGCCGGGTCGGTGCACTCCACCGTGGCGCCGCACCGGCTGATTGTCCGGGATACGACGGCGGCCCCGCCGCTGCCCTCACGCCATGCTCAGGAGGCGCGGGCCAACTGACGGATCGGAATCCAGCGGGAGGCCAGCCGGCGGTAGGCGGCCGCAGCTCCGGTCATGTCACCCTCGGCCAGGCAYTCGATCCCCAGCCTGACATCCAGCGGCGAATCGTCCGGGTAGACCTTGTCCGCCACGGCGCCGTAGTCGAGTTCGACCACCGACCCGGGGTGGAAGAGTTCCAGCCACTCCGTGAGCTGGGTCAGGTCCTCCAGCATGTCCAGGTCCGGCGCCGCGAGGGCCAGGTGCGCGACGGCGTGCCGGACCCGCTGCAGGGCGGCGCCGAGGGTGGCCCGGATGCGCACCGTGAGAATCCGGCCGCCCGCCTCCACCACATCCGTGGGGTCCGATTCCTGGAAGAGGCAGAACCAGCTGAACGGGATCCCCCAGGTGGAGGCACGGGTGTGGACCCGCCCGGTCCCTTCCCGGGCCTTGACCTGGTCAATGCGCTCCTGGTGGCGGTCGCGCTGCTCTTCGGGGATCAGCAGCTGGGCCAGCGGGCCGTGGATGCCTTCCATCAGGGCGTTGGCGGCCAGTCCGGCCCGGAGCACCAGCTGGCTGGGGCAATACAGCAGCGCGGCGGGCACCACGCCGTCGTCGTCCTTATGGGAGCCGCCGTCGTCGTTACAGGAGCCGGGGTTCCCGGTGGCGCCGGAACCGGTGGCGCCGCTGACAGCGAGGATCCGCACCAGGTCGGTCTGCCCGGTGGGGAAAGGGTCGCCGCCCGGGCGGGTGATGCGGCCCAGGGAGGCCAGCAGCTCCGCGTTTTCGACCGCCGCGCGTGATTCCGACCGGGCGCCGGCGTCCCGCAGGGCACGCTGCTGCTCGGCGGGGAAGGCCTCGAGTGGTTCGTAGACCCGGAGCGTGGAGGAAAACGGCAGCCCGGCCTGGCCCCGGTAGAGGTTGCCCGTCATTGCGGGCCTGCGCTTGCCGGGCGGGCGGTCATCAGCCGGCCAGCTCTACAATCACCGGGGCGTGGTCCGAGGCGCCCTTGCCCTTGCGCTCCTCGCGGTCAATCGAGGCGCCGGTCACCCGGTCGGCGAGGGCGGGGGAGGCCAGGACGAAGTCGATCCGCATGCCTTCCTTCTTCGGGAAGCGCAGCTGGGTGTAGTCCCAGTAGGTGTAGACCCCGGGGCCCGGAGTGTGGGGGCGGACGACGTCGGTGAAGCCGGCGGCCTCGAAGGCGTGGAAGGCGGCGCGTTCGGGTTCGCTCACATGGGTCAGGCCCGCGGAGCGGAAGTAGTCGATGTCCCAGACGTCCTCGTCGCGCGGGGCGATGTTCCAGTCACCCATGAGGGCGATCTGGGCCGCCGGGTCGGACCGGACCCAGCCCTCGGCGTGTTCCCGGAGCATGTCCAGCCAGCTCAGCTTGTAGGGCATGTGTTCATCATCGAGCGCCCGGCCGTTCGGGACGTAGAGGCTCCAGACCCGGATGCCGCCGCAGGTGGCCCCGATGGCACGGGCCTCCTGGACCTCGTCCTTGCCGCCCTTGCCGAAGGAGGGCTGGTCCATAAAGGTGCGCTCAACATCCTCGAGTCCCACCCGGGACGCGATGGCCACCCCGTTCCACTGGCTCAGGCCGAAGTGGGCCACCTCGTAGCCCATGCTCTCGAAGAGTTCCCAGGGAAAGTTCTCGTCCTTGCACTTGGTTTCCTGGATGGCCAGGACGTCACAGTCGGTGCGCTGCAGCCATGCCTCCACGCGGTCGGCACGGGCACGGAGCGAGTTCACATTCCAGGTAGCAATCTTCACAGGTCCTAACTTACCGAACTTGGCCGCGGGGCGGCGCTGCCGGGACCGGCGGGGGCGGCTGTCCGCGGCGGCGGAGCACTCTGGAAATTAGTAGGAAGTCCGAGTATATTCGGGTGCAGAGATGATCTAGGTCACATGCAAAGGAGCATTCCATCATGGTTCGTGAGCTTTCCCATTACGTCGGCGGACAGCACATCGAGGGCACCTCGGGGCGCTTCAGCGACGTCTACGATCCCTGCACCGGCGAGGTCCAGGCCCGGCTGCCGCTGGCCAGCGCCGAAGAGGTCCGCAACGTGGTCTCGAACGCGGAGAAGGGCCAGCTGGAGTGGGCCGCGATGAACCCGCAGCGCCGCGGCCGGATCCTGCTCAAGTTCGTGGACCTGGTCAACCAGAACATGGACGAACTGGCCACCCTGCTCTCCTCCGAGCACGGCAAGACCTTCCTGGACGCCAAGGGTGACATCCAGCGCGGCATCGAGGTGGTGGAATTCGCCGCCGGCGCACCGCACCTGCTCAAGGGAGAGTTCTCCGACAGCGCCGGCACCGGCATCGACGTCCACTCCATGCGCCAGCCGCTCGGCGTCGTCGCTGGCATCACACCGTTCAACTTTCCGGCCATGATCCCGCTCTGGAAGGCCGGGCCGGCCCTGGCCGCCGGCAACTCATTTGTCCTCAAGCCCTCCGAACGGGACCCGTCGGTGCCGCTGCGGCTGGCCGAGCTGTTCACCGAGGCCGGGCTGCCGGACGGTGTGTTCAACGTGGTCAACGGCGACAAGGAAGCCGTGGATGCGCTGCTGGAAGACCCCCGCGTGCAGGCCATCGGCTTCGTCGGGTCCACCCCGATCGCGCAGTACATCTACGCCACGGCCGCCGCGAACGGCAAGCGCGCCCAGTGCTTTGGCGGCGCCAAGAACCACATGGTCATCATGCCGGACGCCGATCTGGACATGGCCGCGGACGCCCTGATCGGCGCCGGCTTCGGATCCGCCGGGGAACGCTGCATGGCCATCTCCGTCGCCGTCCCCGTCGGCAAAAAGACCGGCGACGCGCTCGTGGCCAAGCTGCAGGAACGCATCGCGGACCTGAAGGTCGGCCACAGCCTGGCCAAGGACTCGGACTTCGGCCCGGTGGTCGCCGCGTCCGCCAAGGAACGGATCGAGGGCTACATCGCCGCCGGCGTCGAGGAGGGCGCCACCCTGCTCGAAGACGGCCGCGGCCTGAAGGTCGACGGCTACGACGGCGGCTTCTGGGTGGGGCCGACGCTCTTCGACAACGTCACCAAGGACATGACGATCTACCAGGAGGAAATCTTCGGCCCGGTCCTCAGCGTGCTCCGCGCCGAGGACTACGACGAGGCGCTCCGGCTCTGCAGCGAGCACGAGTTCGGCAACGGCGTCGCCATCTTCACCCGCGACGGCGACGCCGCCCGCGACTTCGCCAGCCGCGTCCAGGTGGGCATGGTGGGCATCAACGTCCCCATCCCGGTGCCCATCGCATACTACACCTTCGGCGGCTGGAAGGCCTCGGGCTTCGGTGACCTCAACCAGCACGGCGCCGACGCGTTCCGCTTCTACACGAAGACCAAGACCGTCACCACCCGCTGGCCCTCCGGGATCCGCCAGGGCGCCAGCTTCGTGATGCCGGAAGGCAGCTGATGACGGAGCAGGCGGCCGACGGCGCAGAAGTCCTGTTCGAGCGCCGCGGCCGGCTCGGCGTCGTCACCCTGAACCGGCCCAAAGCGGTCAACGCGCTGACCGCCGGGATGGCTGCGGCAATGCTGGACCAGCTCACCCTCTGGGCGGACGACGACGCCGTCGCCGCCGTCCTGGTCCGCGGGGCCGGTGAGCGCGGCCTGTGCGCCGGCGGGGATATCGTGGCCATCTACCGGGACATGGTGGACGGCGACGGGGATGCCACCGCGGACTTCTGGGCGGTCGAATACCGGCTGAACCTGCTGATTTCCGAATACCCCAAACCCTACGTGGCCTTTATGGACGGGCTGGTCCTCGGCGGCGGGGTGGGGATCTCCGCGCACGGCTCGGTCCGGATCGTCACCGAACGCACCCGGATGGGCATGCCGGAAACCACCATTGGTTTTGTGCCCGACGTCGGCGGGACCCTGCTGCTCTCCCGCTCGCCCGGCGAAACCGGCACGCACGCGGCCCTGACCGGCGCCCACCTTAGCGGCTCCGAGGCCCTGTTCCTGGGACTCGCGGACACCTTTGTCCCCGCCGCGCAACTCGCGGATCTGGCCGAAGCGCTCGAAACCGAACCGGTGGACGCCGCCGTCGCCCGGTTCGCCGAGGACGCCCCGCCGTCGGTCCTGGCCGCGCAGCAGGAGTGGATCGACGCCTGCTATTCGGCCGACGACGCCGGGGAAATCCTCCGCCGGCTGCGCACCGTCGGCGGGGAGGCCGCGGACGTGGCCGACACAATCGAGGCAAAGTCCCCGACGGCGGTCAAAGTGGCCCTCGCATCGCTGCGGCGCGCGCGGGGCCTGAGCCTGGCGGACGCCCTGGCACAGGAGTACCGCGTGGGCCTGCGCTTCCTGGCCGGCGCCGACTTCCGCGAAGGCATCCGCGCGCAGGTGGTGGATAAGGACCGCACCCCGCGCTGGACGCCGGCCAGCCTCGCCGAGGTACGCCAGGACGACGTCGAGGCCTACTTCGCCCCGCTCGGTGACCGTGAACTGCAGCTCGCTCCGAAGGAGAAAAACAATGTCTGAGACCGCAGCGCCGGAGACCCCCGCGCCCGTGGCAGGAACCGTCGCCTTCCTTGGTCTGGGCCACATGGGCGGGCCGATGGCCGTCAACCTGGTCAAGGCCGGCTACACCGTTACCGGCTTTGACGTGGTGCCCGCAGCGCTGGAAGCCGCGCGTGCCCACGGGATCACCACCGCGGACACCGCCGCGGAGGCCGTGGCTGGCGCCGCCGTCGTGCTGACCATGCTGCCCAGCGGCAAACACCTGCTCGACGCCTACCGCGGCACCCCCGGCGAGCCGGGACATCCAAGCCAGCCCGGGCTGCTGGCCGCGGCGGAACCCGGAACCATGTTCCTGGACTGCTCCACCATCAACGTGGACGAGGCCCGCGAGGCCTCCGCCCTGGCCGTCGAGGCCGGCCACCGGGCCGTCGACGCTCCGGTGTCGGGCGGCGTGGTGGGCGCCGAAGCGGGGACCCTGACGTTTATGGTCGGCGCGCTTGAGGAGGACTTCGCCGCGGTAAAGCCGATGCTCGAAGTCATGGGTAAACGCGTGGTCCACTGCGGCAGCCACGGCGCCGGCCAGGCCGCTAAGATCTGCAACAACATGATCCTGGGCGTCTCGATGATCGCGGTCAGCGAGGCCTTTGTCCTCGGCGAGAAGCTTGGCCTGACGCACCAGGCCCTTTTCGACGTCGCCTCCGCGGCCTCGGGCCAGTGCTGGGCGCTGACCACCAACTGCCCCGTCCCCGGACCGGTGCCGACCAGCCCGGCGAACCGCGACTACCAGCCGGGCTTCGCCGGGGCGCTGATGGCCAAAGACCTGAAGCTGGCGCTCAACGCGCTCGAAAGCACYGGCGTCGCCGCCCGGCTGGGACCCCTGGCCTCGGAAATTTACGATACGTTTGCCGCGGAAGGCGGTGCCGGGCGGGACTTCTCCGGCATCATCACCGACATCCGGGACAAAACCGACCAGCAGTCGAGGGGACAGGCATGACCGAGTACACAAACATCCTGGTGGAGCGCCGCGGCCGCGTGGGCGTCGTGACGCTCAACCGGCCCCAGGCGCTGAACGCCCTGAACAAGGACACCATGGACGAGCTCGTGGCCGCAGTGTCCGCGATGGACACCGATCCCGGCATCGGGGCCGTAGTGCTGACCGGTTCGGCCAAGGCTTTCGCCGCCGGCGCCGACATCAAGGAGATGCAGTCCAAGGGCTACATGGAGATGTACGCGGCGGACTGGTTCCGTGGCTGGGAGGACTTCACCCGGCTGCGCATCCCCGTGGTCGCTGCCGTCTCCGGGTTCGCCCTGGGCGGCGGCTGCGAACTGGCCATGATGTGCGACTTCATCATTGCCGGGGACAACGCCAAGTTCGGCCAGCCCGAAATCAACCTGGGGGTCCTCCCCGGGATGGGCGGGTCGCAGCGGCTCACCCGCGCCGTCGGCAAGGCCAAGGCGATGGACATGATCCTCACGGGCCGTTTTATGGACGCCGAGGAGGCCGAGCGCGCCGGCCTGGTGTCCCGCGTGGTGCCGGCCGCGGACGTCGTAGAGGAAGGCGTAAAGGCCGCCGAGGTCATCGCGTCCAAGTCCAAACCCGTTGCGATGGTGGCCAAGGAAGCGGTCAACGCAGCCTTCGAAACCGGACTGGCGCAGGGTGTGCTGTTCGAACGCCGTGTGTTCCACTCGCTGTTCGCCACCGAGGACCAGAAGGAAGGCATGGCCGCGTTCAGCGAGAAGCGGCAGCCCGAATTCAACCACCGGTAGGTTGCCGTGAACACCGGGTTTCTTGGCGTCGGGGCCTCAGCGGACGAGACCCATGCCCTGCTCCCCGGGGACGCGCTGGTGCCCGACGCCGATGTGGTGATGGACCGGGGGTTCGACCTGCCGGCGCCGCCCGGGACCGTCTGGCCGTGGATGGTGCAGCTGGGTAAGCAGCGGTCCGGGTGGTACCTGCCCCGGTGGGTCGAAGCCGTCCTCCCGGCTGGCCGCCGGGCGCTCCGCACCATTGACCCGGTGCTGCAGGGGCTCCGGCCCGGCGACGTCATTCCCGACTGGGGCGGCCCCGGCGCCACGTTTGAAATCGTCACGGTGGATCCGCCGCGTGCCCTGGTCCACCGGTCGCAGCGCGGGGCGCTGCGGATCAGCTGGGCAATTGTGCTGCGGCCGGTGCCGCTCCAGAATGGGGCGGAGGGCGCGGTTGGGGCGGCTAAGAGCGCTGGCGCGGTGGCCGGGACGCGGGTTCACCTGAGGCTCCGGCTCGCCGGGGTCAAGCGCCGCCGACTGGTGGAAGTCGGCGGCGGCCTGTTCGATCTCCTGACCATCGCCGGGCTCGCGGCCGGCCTGCGGGAGCGGCTGGGCACGGGCCGGTAGCCGCCCGGGTTGGCCAGCCCGCGGGCGGGTGGCGGCGTTATGCCCGGCGGCGGGCGCGGAGAACCGAGTCCTGGACCGTCACCGGGGCGCCGTCGGCATCGCTGGTGGCGCGCGGCCGTGCCGTGCAGGTGAGGATTTCCCACTCCACCGGGTCGAGGTCCGCCGCGATCTGTTCGGCGGTGAAGAGCAACCCGGGGGTGGAGGGCCGGCGCACTGACGTTTCCAGGTCCGCGGGGTGGTGGCCCACGATCAGCAGTGTCCCGCCCGGAGCGACGGACGCGGCCAGCCGGCTGTACACGCCCTCCCGCTGGGGTGCCGGCAAATGCAGATACTGCGCCGAGACGAGGTCGAAAGTACCGGCCGGCGGCGGCGACGCCGTCAGGTCCTCGTGCAGCCAGGTGATCCGGGCGGCGGTCTCCGGTTCGTCGTCGAGCGCGGCGGATGCCCGGGCCAGGGCCACTGACGAGATATCGACCGCCGTCACCCGCCAGCCGCGGCGGGCCAGCCACGCGGCGTCGGCGCCTTCTCCGGCCCCGACGTCGAGCGCGGAACCCGGCCGGAGATCCGAGGCCTCGGCCACCAGCTGGGCGTTCGGTTGCCCGCTCCACACTGACCCGTGACGGCCGTGCTCGCGGTACCGTTCGTCCCAGAACGATTCGTCGAATTCCATGTGCAGCTCTCCTCCGGGCGCCGTCCCACACTGCCGGGCGCCTGCCGCTCCGGCCGCCAACCCAGTCTAGGCGGGCACCCGCGCCGCCGCGACGCGCACTTGCCCCGGCGACCAGCAAACCCCTTCGCGACGCGGAAAAGACCCCACGCGGCGGTAATACCCGTAGCGCCGGGTTATTTGAGCGTCGCTGGGTCGGATGCGTATCGCCGACGCGCAATTGCCCCGGCGACGGCCCCCGGCGACCAGCCCGCCAGTCCGGGTACCTACGTGGCGGAAATTCCGAACAGGCCGATGATCAGGGCCATCACCATCAGGGTCACGAATTCGTGGGCGCAGTTGAGCACCGTCAGGCCCACGGGGCGCCCCTCGAAGGCGTCGTGCGTGATGAAGCGGGCCGCCGTGAACCCGGCCCAGAGGATCAGGGCGGTCACCAGGGTGTTGGCCAGGAAATTGCCGCCGTAGAAGTTCTGCGAAATGGCCGCCGATCCGGCCAGCACCCAGGCGCTGACCAGGCTCACCAGCAGCGTGATGAGGATGGGCTTGACGGCGTCCCGGGCCTCTCCGCTGGGCGTGACCTTGGCGACGCGCATCCAGTAGTTGCCAAACACCTTGGGCGTGTACCAGACGGACCCGACCACCATGCTGGACAAGGTTGCCAGCAGTACCGCCCAGATGTTGATCTCGGGAATCATTGCGTTCTCCTCAGCTCCGGGTCCATCCGGCCGACGGGCCCCGCAAGGGAAGTGTATGGCCTAGCCGCTGAAGTCCCCGGCATTGCTCCGAAAGCGGCCCAGGATGCGGATCAGCTGCTCCACGTCCGGGTCCGCGAACCCCGACTGGCCGAAGACCTCCGCGTTGAGCACCGCCGTCGCCCGTTTGGCGAGGGTGCGGCCCTCCGAAGTAAGTTCGATCAGGGTGGTCCGGCCGTCGGTGGGGTGCGGGGACCGCAGGACCAGGCCGGCGTCCTGCAGGCGGTCGACGGCGTTGGTCACCGAGGTGGGATGGACCTGGAGCAGGGCACTTGCCTTGTTCATGGGCAGCGCGCCGCTGCGGGCGAAGCTGAGCAGGGCCAGCAGTTCGTAGCGCGCGAACGTCAGCCCGAACGGCTTCAGCGCGGCCTCGATCCGGGCCAGCAGGATCTGCTGGGTCCGCATGATCGCCGTGATCGCCGCCATCGGGGCGGCGACGTCGGCCCACCCGTGCCGTTCCCAGTTCCGTTGGGCGTCGGCGATCGGATCCCGCGGCAGCGGCGTGCCCACGCCTAGCCCTGTCCCTTCAGCGCGGGGAAATCCGCCTCCGAGTATTCGACGCCGAGGCCGGTGGACAGGCCGCCGGGCCCGTGGCGCAGTTCCTCGCTGTGCCGCAGTTCCACGCGCCGGATTTTGCCGGAAATCGTCTTGGGCAGTTCCGCGAACTCCAGCCGGCGGATCCGTTTGAACGGCGCCAGGCGCTCGCGGCAGTAGCGCAGGATGTCCTCGGCGAGCTCCGGTCCGGGCTCGTGGCCGGCGGCGAGGACCACGAAGGCCTTGGGGACGGAGAGTTTCAGCGGGTCGGGGGAGGGGACGACGGCGGCTTCCGCCACCGCCGGGTGCTCGATCAGCACACTCTCCAGTTCAAAGGGGGAGAGCCGATAGTCGGAGGACTTGAAGACGTCGTCGCCCCGGCCCACGTAGGTGATGATCCCGCGTTCGTCCCGGCTCGCCATGTCACCCGTGTGGTAGTAACCGTCCCGGAAGGCCTCCGCGGTCTTCTCCGGGTCGCCGTAGTAGGCCTTCATCAGCCCCACGGGGCGCGGGTCCAGGCGCAGGCAGAGCTCGCCGTCGTCGGCCTCCGCGCCGGTGGCCGGGTCCACCAGCACAACGTCATAGCCGGGCAGCGGCTTCCCCATGGCGCCGATCTTGATGGGCTGGCCCGGGGTATTGGCAATCTGGACTGTGGACTCGGTCTGGCCGAAACCGTCCCGGATGGTCTGGCCCCAGGCACGGTTGACCTGGTCGATCACCTCGGCGTTGAGCGGCTCGCCGGCGGAGACCACCTTGGTGGGCGGGTTCTTCAGCAGGGTGAGGTCGGCCTGGATCAGCATCCGCCAGACAGTGGGCGGGGCGCAGAAACTGGTGACCCCTTCGCGGTCCATCTGCTCCATCAGGGCCTTCGCGTCGAAGCGGCCGTAGTTGTAGATGAAAACGCAGGCCTCGGCGATCCAGGGCGTAAAGACGTTCGACCAGGCGTGCTTCGCCCAGCCGGGGGAGGCTACGTTCAGGTGCACGTCACCCGGTTCCATCCCGATCCAGAACATGGTGGAGAGGTGGCCCACCGGGTAGGACGTGTGCGTGTGCTCCACGAGTTTGGCCTTGGATGTGGTGCCCGAGGTGAAGTAGAGCAGCAGGGTTTCGTCGGCCAGTGTCGGCGCGTCCGGGACGAAGTCCGTCGCCGCGCCGCCGGCCCCGCTGTACTGCAGGGCCTRCGCCGTCCCGCCGGCGTCGTTCCCGCCGATCTCGATCAGCGTGTAGTCGCCGGGGACGCCGGCGAACTTGTCGATGTTGGTGCTTCCGACGGCGGCCCAATTGGCTCCGCCGCGTTCCACCCGGTCCTTCAGGTCGTCCGGGCCCATCAACGTGGTGGTCGGGATCATCACGATCCCGAGTTTGATGCCGGCCAGCATCAGCTCCCAGAGTTCCACCTGGTTGCCGAGCATAATGATCATCCGGTCCCCGCGGCGCACGCCCTGGCTGCGGAGCCAGTTGGCCACCTGGGCGGAGCGGGCGGCGAGGTCCGCGAAGCTCCGCCGGGTGGCCGTGCCGTCCTGCTCCACGATCACGAGGGCCGGACGGTCGGCTTTGGCCGGGTCGGCGGCGATCGTGTCGAACCAGTCGAGTGCGAAGTTGAACTCCCGGAAGCGCGGCCACTGGAACTCCTCGCGGGCGGCGGTGTAGTCCCCGCGCAGGGCCAGCAGCCGGTCCCTCGCAGCGCGGAATTCCTCGGTGACGGTCATGGGTGCACCTTTCGCAGCCGGTCTCAGCCGGGCGGTCCGGTGACGGCCGCCGCTGGCCTTGTGATTCACATCCCTAGTGATCAATGTCACTGTGCAATATACTAGGACATCCAAGGGTTTGGAAGAGTCGATGTTGCTGCCAATGCGCCGCACATTACGAAGGGATACGTGCCCGTGCAGTCACAAGGAAGTGTCAGCGGACAGACCGCCGTCCCGGCGGCCCCCGGCCGCAGCAGCGCCGGGGAGCGTACAGGGGAGCGTTCCGCCGAACGTCCGGCCACGGCGACGGCGCAGGCGCCGGCACCGGCCGCACCGCCCGCCGCACCGCCCGCAGCACCCCCGTTCCCGGACGCGGACCTGATGTACATCGTGGACCTGTTGCCGGCCGACGAGCGGGCACGGTACCAGGAGATCCGCGAGTTCCTGCAGAGCAGGATCCGGGCGGCTTCCATCGACTACTGGAACCGTGAAGAGTTCCCCTTCGGGCTGCTGGCGGAGCTGGGCAAGTACGGCCTCGGCGGCCTGCAGACGGACGGGACGTCCAAGCTCTTCAAGGGCCTGATGTACGTGGAGGTGGCCCGGGCGGACGTCTCCCTGTCCGCCCTCGTGGGGATCCACAACGAACTGATCGTTGGAATGATCGACGAACTCGGCTCGGCGGAGCAGAAGGCCCGCTGGCTCCCCGGACTGACCGCCTTCAGCCAGCTGGGCGCGTTTGCCCTCACGGAACCCGATCACGGCTCGGACATCGCCGGCGGCCTGTCCACGACTGCGCGGCTGGAGGGCGGCGAATGGGTGATCAGTGGCGCCAAGCGCTGGATCGGCGCCGGAACCATCGCCGACTTCGCCCTGGTCTGGGCCCGTGACGTCGCCGACCAGCAGATCAAGGGYTTCATCGTCGAGACGGACCGCCCCGGGTACACCGCCACCAAGATCGCGAACAAGATCGGSCTGCGGATCATGCAGAACGCKGACATCGTGCTGGACGAGGTCCGGATCCCGGAGTCGAACCTGCTGCCCGGCGCCACTGATTTTTCCCGCGCCAACGAACTGCTCCGCGACTCGCGCGCCTGGGTGGGATGGCAGGGCGCCGGTATCCAGCTGGCCGCGTTCGACGTCGCCCGGGCCTACGCGCTGGAGCGTAAGCAGTTCGGCAAGGAACTGGCCCGCTTCCAGCTGGTCCAGCAGCAGCTGGCCGAGATCCTGGGCAACGCGAGCGTCTCGTTGGCCCTGATGGCCCAGCTGGCCCGGATCCAGCAGGAGGGCAAGCTGGAAATGGTGCAGGCGGCCATGGCGAAGTCCACCACCACCCGGCTGGCCCGGGCCTCCGTCGCGATGGGGCGCTCGCTGATGGGCGGGAACGGGATCAGCAGCGACTTCGAGATGGGCAAACTCTTCGGTGACGCCGAGATCCTGTACACGTACGAGGGCAGCTACGAGATCAATTCGCTGATCGTGGCCCGCGCCGTGACCGGGAAGTCGGCCTTCGTCTAGGAGGCCTGGCCGGTCGCACCGTAGCGCTCGCTGCGGTTCCGTCCGGCGTGCTTGGCCGCGTACAGCGCCCGGTCCGCGCAGGCCAGCAGGCTGTGGCTGCCGGCGTCGCGGAGTTCGCACACCCCGGCCGAGACCGTGATGGATCCGACCTCCCCGAACGGTTCCGTTTCGATGGCGGCACGGGCCCGTTCGGCCGCGATGAGGGCCTCCGCGCCGTCCGTCCCGGGCATCAGCCAAACGAACTCCTCCCCGCCGAAGCGGGCCACGATCTCGTCCTGGCGGGCGACGCCGCGCAGCCGGTCCGCGACGGCGGCGAGGACGACGTCGCCCATCAGGTGGCCGTGGGTGTCGTTGACTGTTTTGAAGTGGTCGATGTCGATGACGACGGCGCTGAGGCTGGTTCCGCGCGACGCCGCCAGTTCGATTTCGTGCGAGAGGTGCTGTTCCAGCGCGCGCCGGTTGGGCAGGCCGCTGAGTTCGTCCGTGGTGGCCTGCAGCTCCAGGCTGGCGCGGGCCTCGGTGTTGCCGATCGCGATCTCCACCAGCTCGGCGAACTGCGCGAGCCGTTCGAGCATGGCCTCGGTGACGCCGGCGCTGGACTTCGAGGTCAGGCTCAACACACCCCAGAGGCTGCCGTGGACCCGGATGGGCGCCCCGGCCCCGGACTGGAAACCGCCCGCCCGCATCTGCTCCGCGGCCGGTCCGCCTTCCGGGCTGTAGACCACCAGGGCGGGTTTGCCGGTCACGGCCACCCGGACAGTGGCCGAGATGTCGGTCGGCGAAAAGACATGGGTGCGGCTCAGCGTTGGCGGCAGCGCCGGCGCCATCGCCACGATTTCGGCCGCCAGCGGACCGGTGAAGCGGACGACGGCGGCCGAATCCACGCTGAAGAGGTCCCGGACAATAAAGGCGACCCGCTCCGAGATGGCCGCGGGGGCGGCGTTGCGGGCGACGGCGGTGGCGATCTCGTGCAGGCCGGACCACATGTGTTCCTGCCGGAGCCGGTCCGTGATGTCGACCGCCACCACCATGCCCGCGGTGGCGTCGTTGTCCGAATACACGGGGCCGGCTTTGAGCCGGTAGGTGCGGGGCCCGATTTTCCGGTTCCAGGAGACCTCCTGGCCGGCCAGGGCGGCACGGTAGCGGGGCTCCAGTTCCCTGGCGAGGGATCCGTCGAGGACCTCGTGGATGAGCCTGCCTTCGAGCTCGTCGGAACGGTAGCCAAAGGACTCCAGCTCCTGGCCTTCGGCGATCAGGTAGCGCAGGTCCGAATCGAAGAGCAGCACAAAAACGCCGGGGACGCTGCGCGCCAGTGCGCGGTACCGGTCGGTGTCGCGCTGTTGCCGGCGCTCGGCGAGGACCCGCTCGGTGATGTCCGTGACCATCACGAAGAAGCCCTGCACCCCGCCGTTGCCGCCTTCGCGCAGGTCCGGGATGTAGGAGACCTCGGTGAAACGGGCCGTGCCGGAGGCGTCCGTGAGCGTGCGCGTGAAGAGCTGGGGTTCGCCGTCGAGCACCTTTTGGATGTAGCCCTGGTTGGCCTCGTACACGGTGTCGCTGAGCAGATCCCGGATGTGGATGCCGTGCAATTCTTCGGGGGAAACGCCGAACCACTCGCGGTAGGCGTCGTTCGCCAGCCGGTTGCGCAGGTCGAGGTCCCAGTAGCCGACCATCGCCGGGATGCCGTTCAAAACGGCCCGCATCTGCGCGGGGACCTCGGGCAGCGGCGGCTGCCGAGCGTTCTCCCGGGCGAGAGCGCTGTGAATATTCATTGCCCAAGTATCTATTGCGGCGCTGCGCTTCCGGAAACCGAGGAAGCGGCCTGCGCGGCAGCATCGATCCTGGCGGTGTGTTCGGCCCAGTCCCCGGCAGTGCGCGGGGTGAGGTTCGGGTCGCCCGGGCCCTTCCCGGCGGTCCCGTCGATGAGTTCGCGCAGGATGTCCGCGTGGCCCAGGTGCTGGGCCGTTTCGACGCACATGTGCACCAGGATCTGCTGCAGGGTCACGTTCCGGCGTTCCTCGGGCCACCACGGCACCTCGCCCGGGGCGTCGAGGGGAAGTGCTTCGATGGTGGCGTCGCTGTGGGCCGCAGAGGTGCGGTGCAGTTCCACAATCTGGTCCCGGGTTTCATCGGCGGTGACCCAGAGGTCCGCGTCCGGGTCGGCGTCGTCGTCCAGCCAGGGCAGGGGCTGGCCGTGGGGACGGCCGAACACCTCGCCGAAGTAGCCGATCTCGACGCTGGCCACGTGCTTGACCAGGCCCAGGAGGTTGGTTCCGGTGGGGGTCAGCGGGCGGCGGATGCTGTATTCGTCCAGTCCGTCCAGCTTGGCCAGCAGTTCTTCCCGGCGCAGGCGCAGGTAGCGGCGCAGTATCGCTTTTTGGTCCATGCCCGGCATCCTACCCGTGCTCAGGGCAGGAACCGATAGCCGATCCCGGCCTCGGTCAGGAGGTGCCGGGGAGCGGCGGCGTCGGGTTCGAGCTTGCGGCGGAGCTGGGCCATGTACACCCGAAGGTAGTTGGTTTCCTTCGCGTAGGCCGGACCCCAGACCTCGGACAGGAGCTGCTGCTGGGTGACGAGTTTCTCGGGGTTCCGCACCAGGACCTCCAGCAT
>NZ_JBFTNO010000013.1:0-27366 GCF_056397525.1 Arthrobacter sp. 05L45_2
CAGTTGCTGGGTGAAGATTCCGAGCGAGCCGATCAGGAAGCCGCTGGCCCAGAACATGGCTGAGGTGAACATGGCCTTGCGCGGGCCTTTCTTGTCCACCCAGGTGCCCATGATCGCCGCGGAGAGGCCGAGCATCACGATAGCGATGGAGAAGATCACGCCGATTTCGGTCAGGCTGGCGCCGAAGTGCTTGACCAGCGCCGTCTTGTACACGCTGGTTGCGTAGGCCTGGCCGATGCAGAGGTGGACCGCGAGCGCCGCGGGCGGCACGAGCCACCGGTTGAATCCCGGCGGAGCGATAGTTCGTTCACGGTCCAGCCAGCCCATATGTGCTCCCCTTGCTCGTCGCGGACGTCGTCGTCCCTCTGCCTAGAGGCTAAAGCCACAGAAGTGGCTCAGTTGCCTCCGGCAATCATGAGGCAGATCATCAGCAAACGTAGCACTTCTGCGCCGAGCGGTAGCCAATCCGCGACGAACGGCGGTTCTACCTCCCGAGACCGGCCTTCCGCAGGGCTTCAGCCATCGCGGTGTCCGCCGGGCCGGCCTTGGGCGCGGCGTTGGGCTTCATGCCGGGTGTGGATCTGTGGGCGCCCTTGGGGGCTGGCTTTTGTGCGCCCTGCGGGGCCGGCTTTTGTGCGACCCGGGGTGCGGCCTGCTGCCGGGACGGGGCGCCGGACGGTTCGTCGTCGAGCCTCAGCGTCAGCGAAATGCGCTTCCGCTCCGGATCGGCTTCGAGCACCTTGACCCGGACCACCTGCCCGGACTTGACCACCTCGCGGGGGTCCGCGACGAAGCGGTTGGCGAGCGCAGAGACGTGGACCAGCCCGTCCTGGTGCACCCCGACGTCCACGAACGCCCCGAAGGCCGCCACGTTGGTGACCGTTCCCTCGAGCACCATGCCCGGTTTGAGGTCGGAAATCTTCTCGACCCCCTCCAGGAACGTGGCCGCCGCGAACGCAGGCCGCGGGTCCCGGCCGGGTTTCTCCAGCTCGGCAATGATGTCCCGGACGGTGGGCAGCCCGAACGAGCCGTCCACAAAGTCCTGCGGGTCCAGCGCGGACAGGTTCCCGCCCGCCGCGGACCCGGACGCGGCTGCGGCCCCGGCCGCGGCACGGATCTTCCGGGCCAGCGGGTACGCCTCSGGATGCACGCTGGAGGCGTCCAGCGGTTCGGCTCCCCCGGTGATCCGCAGGAAGCCGGCGCACTGTTCGAAGGCCTCCGCGCCCAGCCGGGGCACCTTCTTCAGTTCGCTGCGTCTGGCGAAGGGACCGTGTTCGTTCCGGTACGCCACAATGTTTTCGCTCAGCAGCGGCCCGACGCCGGCCACCCGGCTCAGCAGCGCCGGTGAGGCGGTGTTGAGGTCCACGCCCACAGCGTTTACGCAGTCCTCGATGACGGCGTCGAGGCTGCGGTCCAGCTTGGCCGCGGTGACGTCGTGCTGGTACTGCCCGACGCCGATGGACTTCGGCTCGATCTTCACCAGTTCGGCCAGCGGATCCTGCAGCCGCCGGGCGATCGAGACAGCCCCGCGCAGGGACACGTCCATCCCGGGCAGTTCCGCGGCGGCGAGCGCCGAGGCCGAGTACACGGAGGCGCCGGCCTCGGAGACCACGAGTTTCTGCGGCGCCGTGCCGGGCCCCGAACCCAGCTGCCTGATGAGCTCGGCCGCGAGTTTGTCCGTTTCCCGGGAGGCAGTGCCGTTGCCGATCGCCACCAGCTCCACGCCGTGTTTCCGGGCCAGGGCCAGTAGCGTGCGGAGCGCCTCGTCCCACTTCCGGGCGGGGGCGTGCGGGTACACGGTGTCCGTCGCGACCACCTTGCCGGTTCCATCCACCACCGCCACTTTCACGCCGGTCCGGAGGCCCGGGTCGAGGCCCAGGGTGGCGCGGTTGCCGGCCGGGGCGGCGAGCAGCACGTCCCGCAAGTTGGCGGCGAACACCCGCACGGCCTCGTCCTCGGCGGCGGCGAACATCCGGCTGCGCAGGTCGCCGCTGAGGCGGCTGAGCACGCGGGAGCGCCAGGCCTGCTGCGCTGTCTGCACGAGCCAGGCGTCGGCGGGCCGGCCACGGTCGGCGACCCCGAGGAACCTGGCCACGGCGCTTTCATACCGTCCGCGGGCGGCGGTGAGAGCGGCGTCGTCGTCCGGGTCCGCCTCGCTGAGATCCAGTTCCAGGATTCCGTCCTTTTCGCCGCGCAGCAGCGCCAGCACCCGGTGCGACGGCATCCCGGCGGGCGCCTGGGAGAACGCGAAATAGTCCTTGAACTTCTGTCCCTCTGCCTCTTTGCCTTTCTTGACGCGCGAGACCATACGGCCCTGCGTCCAGAGCCGGTCGCGAAGGGTGGCGGCCAGGTCGGGGTCCTGGGCAACGCGCTCAATGAGGATGGAGCGGGCTCCGGCGAGCGCCGCGGCGGCATCGCCGATGGAGTGTTCGGCGTTCAGGTAACGGGCCGCTTCGCGTTCGGGATCCAGATCCGGACGCTTCAGCAGCGCGTCCGCGAGCGGCTCCAGGCCGGCTTCCCGGGCGATCTGGGCCTTGGTGCGCCGCTTGGACTTGAACGGCAGGTAGATGTCCTCGAGCCGCGACTTGGTGTCGGCACCGGCGACGGCGGCCTGCAGGTCCGGGGTCRGGGCGCCCTGGGCGGCGATCGCTTCCAGGATGGTCCGACGGCGGTCTTCGAGCTCGCGCAGGTAACGCAGCCGTTCCTCCAGGGTGCGCAGCTGGGTGTCGTCCAGGGTGCCGGTGGCTTCCTTGCGGTACCGGGCAATGAACGGCACCGTCGATCCGGCGTCGAGCAACTCCACGGCCGCTGTCACCTGCCACGGCTTGACGCCGAGTTCGGCGGCGATCTGGGTCTCAATCGGGGCGGTCTTGGCAGGGCGCTGCGGGGTTTGGCTCACCCGTCTATTTTGCCTTACCCGGCCGGGGCGCCCTCCGTTCCCGCCGGCGCCACGGTCTCCTGCACGTCCTGGACTACCTCGTTATGGCGCAGGAACCAGGGCTTGAACGGCGGGTCGAAGCGGGCAAACCGCGGCGGCCCCACGGCCGTCAGCCCCGCAAGCGTCAGCGCCGCCTGTAGCCCGTCGTTGCGCTGCGCGAACGCGGACCGGGTGCCGCGCCCGGTGAAGCGAAGGGCAGCGGACAGGGCTCCGGGCACGGCGCGGATCCGGACGCCCGGGCTGGTGGGCACCGGAGCAGTCTCGGCAGTCAGGCCCGCGGGAAGGACAAACGCAACCACGAAGTCCGCCGGCGCATCATCGCCCGCCAGCGGGCCGCTTTGGAGCACCGGGGCGGTCATCGCCAGCTTTCGGGCGGCACCGGGTCCGGGAGTTACTCCCGGCCCGCCGGCACTTTCCGCCTGGACCACCGGGGCGGTCATGGCGAGCTTCTGCGAGGCGGTGTTGCTGCCGCTGATGTAATTGAACAAGTGCCGGAAGGCCGCGTTCCCGGCACGGTCGAAGCTCGCGGTCACCCGGATCTCCGCCACAACATAGGCGGGATACCGGCGCAGTTCGAAGTGCGGGTAGCGGTGGACCAGGTCATAGGGCTGCTGTTCGGTCATGGTCTTCCCGACCCTACGCCGGTCCTCCGACAGCGGCCAGAGTGATTTTGCCCGGCCGCCGGTTTCCTGTCGGAGGGCTTTGATAGCTTGGCAGCAGGGATACTCGACCAGCGGCCAAACGGGGGCACAGTGTTTTTTCTTGAACCGGAAACAGCCGGCGCGGCATCGGACCTGGTCTACTCCGCGAGCGACCTTGTGGTGGCTGTGGACTGTGAATACCAGCTGCTGCGCAAACTGGACGAGAAACTGGGCCGCACCGCCACGGCCGATTTCGGCACTGACGAGATGCTTGAGCACGCTGCCCGGCTGGGCGATGTCCACGAGCGCAAAGTCCTGGACGGGTTCGTGGACGAATTCGGGACGTGGGACCCGGCCCGGGGGCACGGCGTGTACGACGTCGTTCCCGCCGGGGCGATGGACCGCGCCAGCCTGGCGGCCAAGCACCGGGAGTCGATCGAGGCACTGCGTGCGGGAGCCGACGTCGTGTTCCAGGCCGCCTTCTTTGACGGGCAGTTCCATGGCCGCTCCGATTTCCTGGTCCGGCAGCCCGACGGCGGTTACGCCGTGTTCGACACCAAACTGGCCCGCCACGCCAAGGTGACCGCCTTGCTCCAGCTCGCCGCCTACGGCGATCAGCTGCTCAGGGCCGGAATCCCTGTGGACCCGGCGGTGACCCTGGTCCTCGGCGCCACCGTGCAGCTGCCCGGCGGCGGATACGACTACGTCCGGAGCCACCACAAACTCGCCGAAATCCTGCCCGTGTTCCGGGAACGCCGTGACCGGTTCGTTGCCCTGACGTCCGCGCACATCGCGCAGTCCGCCCCCGTCCGGTGGGGCGTAGACGCGATCACGGCCTGCGGCCGCTGCGATTACTGCCAGGAGCAGGTCAAGGCCACCGACGATCTGCTCCTCGTGGCCCGGATGAACGCGCAGCAGCGCAAGCACCTCCACGACACAGGCGTCTACACCGTCACGGAGCTGGCCCGGGCGAGGCTGACGAATCCCACACCCACGCTCCAGCGGCTGCAGGAACAGGCCCGGATGCAGAGCGGAGTCGGTGCAGCCGACGGGGAGGTCCGGTACACCAAAGACGGTGCGGAACACACGCTGCGCTACGGCGTCCTGGCCAAGAACACCCTCGCGGAACTGCCGCCGCCCAGCCCCGGGGACATCTTTTTCGATTTCGAGGGTGATCCGCTGTGGCAGGAAAGCGCCACGGGGGTGTGGGGCCTCGAGTACCTGTTCGGCGTGATCGAGGCGCCGGCCGCACCCGGTGTGCCGGGGGTTTTCCGGCCGTTCTGGGCTCACGACCGGGCTGCGGAGAAGCAGGCGTTCCTGGACTTCCTGGACTACGTGGAGAAGCGGCGGCGGGACCACCCGGATATGCATGTCTACCACTACGCCCCGTACGAAAAGACAGCGCTCCGGAAACTGTCCGTGCAGCACGTGGCGGGCGAGGACATTGTGGATGAATGGCTCCGCGCGGGACTGCTGGTGGACCTGTACCAGACGGTCCGGAACAGCATCCGCATCTCCGAGAATTCCTACAGCATCAAGAAACTCGAGCCGCTCTACATGGGCAGCAATCTCCGGTCCGGGGACGTGAAGGACGCGGGCGCGTCGGTGGTGGCCTACGCCCGCTATTGCGAAGCCCGCGACGCCGGCCGGGCCGGGGACGCGGCGGTGATCCTTGACGGCATCTCCGACTACAACGAATACGACTGCCTCTCAACCCTGGAGCTGCGGAACTGGCTGCTGCAGCGTGCCCGGGAACGCGGGATCGAGCCGGCCGGCCCGGGTCCGGTGCCCGCCCCGCGCGGCAGCTCGGAGGACGACGGCGGTTCCCCGGACAGCGGGCCGACCCTCGGCCCGTCGGAGGTGGCGTTGCTGGCCTACTCGGAGCCCGGACGCGGCCTGCCGGAGGAGGACCGTAAGGCCGTCGCCATGCTGGCGGCGGCGGTGAGCTATCACCGGAGGGAGCGGAAATCGTTCTGGTGGGCGCACTTCGACCGGTGCGAGCAGGGTCCGGACACCCACGACCGGGACCGGAACGTGTTCCTGGTCGAGTCGGCGGAGATCCTCGACGACTGGCATCAGGTGGGACGGAAGCTCCCGGAGCGGCGGGTGAAACTGACCGGCACCGTGAGTCCAGGCTCGGACTTGCGCGAAGGCAGCAAATGGTTCCGTATGTACGGCCGGCCGCTTCCCGCCGGCCTGGAGGGCACCGGCAAAGAAGGGACCGGCCGGAACGGCTGGTTCGGCACAGAAGTCCTGGCGCTGGGGCATGAGGACGGCAAGGACACCGTCATCATCCGGGACCGGCTGCACAAGAACGTGCCGCCCCACGATGAGCTGCCCATCGCCCTGACCGAGGACCAGCCCCTCGCCACCCAAAGCCTGGAACAGGCGCTGGAATCACTCGCGGACTCGGTGGCCGCCGGGCTGGCCGCCGGTTCGATCCCCCGTCATCCGGGCCTCGATCTGATCCGCCGGTTGCCGCCAACGCTTAGCGGAGGCGCGCCGCTGCCGCAGCCCGGCGACGGACCGGATCGATTCATCGATGCCATCACCGACGCGGTCCTTGGACTGGACCACTCCTACGTCGCCGTCCAGGGTCCCCCGGGTACTGGAAAGACCCACGTGGGCTCCCACGTCATTGCCCGGCTGGTCGCCCGGGGCTGGAAGGTTGGTGTGGTCGGCCAGTCCCACGCGGTGGTCGAAAACCTGCTGAGGACCGCCGTCACAAAAGCCGATGTCAGCCCGGCCCTGGTGGCCAAGGACGTGAAGCACGACGGTCCGCTCCCCTGGCAATCGCGGACGGCCAAGGACGTGGCGGCGCTGCTGGCTTCCCCCGGCGGKGCCCTGRTCGGCGGCACGGCSTGGACCATGACCGGGKCCACGGTCCCGGCMGGSTCRCTSGATYTGCTGGTGATTGACGAGGCCGGCCAGTTCTCGCTGGCCAACACCCTCGCSGTCGCCCAGGCAAGCAGCCGACTGCTGCTGCTCGGCGACCCGCAGCAGCTCCCGCAGGTCAGCCAGGGTAGGCATCCCGAGCCGGTCGACGAGTCGGCCCTGGGCTGGATCTCCGCCGGGCACGCCACCCTTCCGCCCGAACTCGGATATTTTCTCGCCGATTCCTGGCGGATGAACTCGGAGCTTTGCCGGGCCGTCTCGGCGTTGTCCTACGACGGGCGGCTGACTTCCGCCGCCGCCGCGGACCTGCGGCGCCTGGACGGCGTGCCCGCCGGGATAGAAACGGTAATTCTGCCCCATACCGGCAACACCACGTCCTCGCCGGAGGAAGCCGCCGCGGTGGTGGAGCAGGTGCGGCGTCATCTGGGGCTGACGTGGCACACGGCCGAGGGCACTCGCCCCCTCGAGCCCGCGGACATCCTGGTGRTGGCGGCCTGCAACGCCCAGGTGAATCTGGTCCGCGACGCCCTGGACCAAGCGGGCCTGTCCGGAGTCCGGGTGGGCACGGTGGACAAGTTCCAGGGACAGGAGGCCGCGGTGGTGATCGTCTCCCTGGCATGCTCCGCCGTGGCCGAGGCTCCCCGGGGCATGGAGTTCCTGCTCTCCCGCAACCGCATCAACGTGGCGGTGTCCCGCGGGCAATGGCGGGCGGTCATAGTCCGGGCGCCGGAGCTGACCAACTTCCTGCCGGCCCACCCGGACGGCCTGGAGCAACTGGGAGCCTTCATCGGCCTCTGCGAGCGATCGGTTCCCCCGACTCGTTAGGGACATGCCCGTTTCCCGCATCAGCCAATGGACTGTCCGTCCCCCGCACCTACGAATGGACATGCCCGTTCCGGGCCAACGTGGCAGACGGACATGTCCATCCCTAAACGCGACCAGTGGACAGAATATGAATCTGTCCACCGTTCGAGGCCCCCAATGGGCATGTCGGTATCTAATCAACGTCACCGCCGGACAGGCCCAACCCCTGCACCAACTCGATGGACATGCCCAGTTTCCGCACCCACGAATGGACATGCTCGTTCCGGGCCAACCTGCCGGACGGACATGTCCATCCTTGAACGCGAACAGTGGACAGAATATGAATCTGTCCACTGTTCGCGGAACCCAATGGGCATGTCCGTCTCTAACCAAGGTCACCGCCGGACAGGCCCAATCCCTGCACGACCCCCATGGACATGCCCGTTCTCCGCACCTACCAATGGACATGCCCGTTCCTGGCCAACCTGGCGGACGGACATGTCCATCCTTAAACGCGAACAGTGGACAGAATATGAATCTGTCCACTGCTCGAGGCGCCCAATGGGCATGTCCATCCCGGACTAGGCCGGGACGGCGAGCCTAGTTCTGGTAGGCCGGGTAGTCCGTGTAGCCCTCGGCACCGTCGGAGTAGAACGTCGCCGGGTTGGGTTCATTGACCGGAAGTCCTTCACGCCAGCGGCGCACGAGGTCCGGGTTCGCGATGGCCGGGCGACCCACGACGACGGCGTCAGCGTGGCCGTCGGAAATCAACGACGTTGCCTCTTCGCGAGTTGTCACAACGCCGAAGCCGGTGTTCAGCAGGAACGTTCCGTTGAAGCGGGAGCGCAGGTCCTGAACGAGTTCGCTCGTCGGTTCCTTGTGGAGGACACTGAGGTACGCCAACTTCAGTGGGGCCAGGGCGTCAACGAGGATGCCGTAGGTGGCGCGTACATCGGCGGCGTCTTCTTCCACAGCACCTTGGACATTGTGCTCCGGCGAGATACGGATGCCCACACGGTCTGCGCCCACGGCGTCAACGACGGCCTGGGTTACCTCAATGACGAAGCGGGCGCGGTTTTCGGGCGAACCGCCGTACACATCCTCGCGCTGGTTCGCGGCCGGCGTCAGGAATTCGTGAAGCAGGTAGCCGTTCGCGGAGTGAAGTTCGACGCCGTCGAACCCTGCGTCGATTGCATTGCGTGAAGCCTGAACGAACTCCTCCCGGATGCCAGCCAGCTCTTCCGTCGCCAGCGCACGCGGAACCGGGAAGGACTGCTTGCCCTCGTAGGTGCGGGTCTGGCCTTCGATGGCGATGGCACTCGGGGCGACCACTTCGTAGCCACCCGTGGTGTCCTCGTGGGTGACGCGGCCGGCGTGCATCACCTGGGCGAAGATCCTGCCGCCTTCGGCGTGGACCGCAGCAGTTACGTCGGCCCAACCCTTGAGCTGTTCTTCAGTAACCAGACCAGGCTGGCCCGGGAAGCCACGGCCGGCCGGGCTGGGATAGGTCCCTTCGCTGACGATGAGGCCGAGTGAGGCGCGCTGCCTGTAGTGCTCGACGACGAGCGGGCCGGGGATGCCCTCTTTGCCCGACCTGACTCGGGTGAGCGGAGCCATCACGAGTCGGTTGGGTACTTCCAGCTGGCCGATGGTCATGGGGGAAAACAGCATGCGCAATTCCTTTCGGAGTGGATTGGGTCCACTGAAGGGAACTCCGCGGCGTCTGCAACTATTCCAGCTGAGACTCGGATCACCGCATCTTCATCGGGACGACGGCGGTGCGCCGGGACACCCTTGGCCTTGCCGATTTCGAAGGCAGTCGTCGGCGTAGTTACGCGTGATCGACCGCCACACGCTGACCTGCTGCGGCGGCGCGTTGAACTGCCCCTGGCCAGGGATCGGCAGCGGCGGTCCTCCGTTGACCGAGTACGTGCCCTGGAAAAATGTCGTCAGGACCACCGCGAAGTCACCGGTCCGGGCGTAGACGTGACTGGTGGACGTCTTTTCACCCCACCGCTCCTGCGGCAGCGGACCACCGGCCGAACTCTGGGGACCGAACGAAGTACCGTCGCCGTAACTCCACGTGTATTGGACAGGTTTGGCGTCCACGTGGACGTCCTGCGCCAGTATTTTGATGTCGAACTGTTGTTCGGCTGCCTCGCCGAAGAAATTCGTCTCTGCACCTCGAAGCGTATGCGGGCTGGGCTGAGCTGTTACACGGCCTGCGGCGATCGGAAGTTTTTGGAACTCGGTTTGAATCATCGCGGCGATGCGGGGCAACAGTTCTTCGGGGCGGGCATCGAAGAGACACGTTGGGCCCGAGTGATAGCTCCAGACCGGGTTCGGCACCCCAGCGGGCGCTTTCAGCCAAATGACAGGAATCCCGTCCTTACCGCCCGGGCCCTTCTTGCACTCGACCACAGTCTTCAGGCAGTCGGCATCAAAATCGCCGCCCCCGAGATGGCATTGGAGCTCGTATTTGTATTGGAACGGATCCGACGAGGGAGTTCCAGGTTCAGTGGGAACGAACTTTCCGGTAGCCGGATCCATCCTCCAGCCGCCGACGTTGACACCTTGGTTCCCAAAGCCCGCATCGACTCCCTCATCGGCGACTGCAGAAATCGAAGTGACGCTGGTCAGGGCCAAGGCAAGGACCAGTGATGCCAAGATCGCGAACCGGAACCTGAAGATGTTCATCGGATCGGGTGCAGACCTGTAACCTGCCACGCTCCATTGCGAAACGCTGACAGCATGATATTCCCGGTATCTGAAGGCGGCGTCGGGGCGCGGAATTGAGATCGGTCGGGGGCGAAATAAGAAATCTTCGATTGCTGGACCTGCACTACTACCYGATAATTTCCATCAGTCCCAGCATCAAATTTCGTACTAATGGCCGCTGCAGCAATTTTGCCTCCGACTAGCCAGCGATCTCCCTGGTAGTTATGCTTGACGGCCCCTACGAGATTGGAACAGAGTTCGCAGGTCTGTGCCGTAGTCGCCGACAGCTCATTCGTTTTGCCTGTCTCGTAGGCATAGTTCAGTTGTTCGAACCAATACCGTGCGAAGGCCTCCAGCCCTTCCTTCGTCTTCGCCTTCGCGGCCGCCGGCATGACGGGGACTGGGACGTTCTGCGCACGGCCCTTGGCGTCGGCGGGCCTGTAGCTGGCGGTCGGCGTCGGTGTGGCGCTGGGCGTCTCACTGGGACCGGCGGAAGCGGTTTCTGCGGCCGAACCGCTCGCTGAAGCGGAACTGGGTGGCGGCTGCGCCGTGCAGGCCGTTCCCAAGAGGGTGGTCGCGGTGAGCAGTGCAACAGCGGCGGCAAGCTTGCGGCCGGTGGTTGGAATGCGAGTTGTCATGTTCAGCTATTCCCCCGATAGAAATCAAGACGCCTGAATCCAAACAATGCCTAAGGGTAACTGAGATCACATTCCCGCGGTAAGGGTTATCCACAGCCCACTCGCGGGGCTCCCGCCGTTGCGTCGGAACGCCGCTACGAGCCCCGCGGGAACCCGGCCCCGACCACCGCCCCACCACCACCACCAACCCCGGACCACTAACCCGGGACCACCGACTCTGGAAATTCTCTACAGCGGCCAGAACAATGGGCCCATGATGTTCGAACACACAGACGGCAGCCCCATCCTGACCCTGACTGATGACCAGATCTGGAAACTCATCGAGGGAACACAACACGGCCGGCTGGTGGTGACAGTGGGCGGCGAGCCGGATATCTTCCCGGTGAATTACGCGACGACCAACCGCAAGCTCTACCTCCGCACCGCACCGGGCAACAAGCTGGCCGAGCTAACTATCAACTCCAAGGTCCTCTTCGAGACGGACGGCATCATGTCCGAAGAGGCATGGTCCGTGGTTCTTCGGGGCACGGCGCTGGTCCTGGAGAACTCAGCCGACATCGCTGCGGCCGAAGCCCTCGGACTCAAACCGTGGGTGCCAACGCTGAAAGACTTTTACGTCGAAATCGAACCGACGACGGCGAGTGGCCGGCATTTCCAGTTCGGCGAGCACCCCGAACGCGAGATCTAGGCGGCAACGTTCATATGCCTGCCGCCTAGACTTGAACCATGGCGGACAAGCTGACCCCTGAGCGGCGCAGCTGGAACATGTCCCGGATTCGCGGCAAGAATACCAAGCCCGAACTCCTGGTCCGCCGGATGTTGCACGCCAAGGGCTACCGCTACCGGCTGCACGGCACCGCGAGCGGTGGCAGGCTCCCCGGAAACCCGGACCTCGTCTTCGCCAGCCGCCGGAAGGTTATTTTCGTCAACGGCTGCTTCTGGCATTTCCACGACTGCCGGGTGGGCCAGCACGCACCAAAATCCAACGCCGAGTTCTGGGATACCAAACGCACCCGCACCAGGAACCGCGACGCCGAACAGCGCCGCCTGCTCGAAGGCGCCGGATGGCAGGTTCTGACCGTGTGGGAGTGCGAGCTGAAGGACCTCTCGGCCCTCGAGCACCAGCTCGACGGCTTCCTCAGCCGCTGACACCGGCGGACGCCGGACGCCGGACGCCAGCCCCAGCCCCGCGGCCTCCGCCGCTAACACCACCACCCGCTAACGCCGATGATGGGCAATCAGCCACTCGGCCATATGCCGGGCACGCCCGGCCGCGGCCCGGTCTCCGCCCGCGGCAGCAACGATCGCGCCCTTCATCAGGATGTACCAGGACCGGGCGAAGCCATCCGGGTCGTTGAGCTCAGCCTCTTCGGCGAGCTCCTGCACGTGGCCCCTGATCTTGTCGAGGTAGTCGATGCTGGCCCGGCCCAGGGGGTGGGTGGGGCCCATCTCCAGCAGGATGTTGACGAACGAGCACGCCTCGAAGTCCTCCCGTGCGAACCAGTCGGCGAAGACGTCGAAGATGGCCAGCAGCCGGCCCTCCGGGGTGAGGCCCCGCCGTCGGGCCTCCGAAATGATGGTGGCGACCGTCCATTGCCGGTCGCGGCGCTCCAGGAAGGCGAGCACCAACTCGTCCTTGGATGCGAAGTGGCGGTAGAAGCTGGCTTTCGCCACACCGGAGCGGCTAATCAACTCGTTGATGCCGACGTCCCGCACGCCACGACGCGAAAATAATTCGTAGGCAACATCCAGAATGCGTTCACGGATCCCGGTAGTCTCGGCAGCACCGGCGGCGGTGCCGCTGCCGGACGCAGGAGCATGGCCTCCGCCCGCGCGTTGGGGCGGTGGTGATGCGGCCTGGGAATTGGTTGGAAGAGACATCGAAAATATCGTACCGCTACACGAGACAGACTGGTCTACCTGAGCTAAGATCGAAGCTCGGGGACTAGCACTTATTGGTCAGTACGTGGGGATACTACAAACTCCGCAGGAGAATGCACCATGCCACACCTGTTGTTGTCTACCGAGACCCGCACGCGGCACGCTGCCCGGACCCCTGAAACTCAGGAGGATCTGGAGCCCCTGCGCCGCCAGGTTTCCGCCATCATCGAGGCAATTCTCGAGGAGACCAAGCCCGATGAGGCTTTGGTTCGCGAGCAGCTACGCTGGCACGTCGCAAACAATCCCGGAGAGCCGGAAAAGGCACTCCTGAATCACCTGCTGTCCGTCTCCACGGCGGCGCAGGACAATATCGCCTAGCGCGCGGAAGAACGCTCAGCGGCTGATGGTCGCCTGGCGGACAACTTCGCCCCAGGACTGCTGCGCGAGGTCGGCCACCGAGGCCAGGATCTCCTTCGGCGGCAGGGACAGGTCCAGCGGGAACTCCACCACGTCGATGTCCGTGTTGAGGATCCGCCGCAGCTTGATCTCGCCCGCGCCGGCGTAAACAAGCCAGGCCGTCGGAACCCGCAGCGAGGTGCAGTACGCCAGCATCCGGTAGTGGTCGGCGGAGAGCGAGGCGCCGACGTCGGACGCCGCCTTGTACTTCGCGTCGTACACCATCACCGGCCGCCCGCCGAGCAAATGCACCGCGCCCGGCTGCACCATGATCCGGTCGGTGTCGCGCACGGCCTCGTTCAGCATCGAGTTGTACCGCAGCCGCATTTCGCCCGGGAACGCGCCCATCGCCTCGCGCAGGGCGGTGCCGACGAAGTCCTCGAAGACTTTGGCCATGTCCACCACAAACGACGCCGACTGCTGCTTGCCGTCGCCGGCTTCGGCCGAGGCGTTCCGCAGGATGACCTCGGCGAGCCGCAGCGCCGGATGGTACCGGGTGTTCATCCGGCTGGCCCGCCAGGGCGGCAGGGGCGCGCCCGACTGAAGGCGGGTCACGGCGTCGAGCTTTCCCTTCAGCCGCCGCAGCCGGCTGAGCACGTCGGCCCGGACGCCGGGGACCTGGGACATGCGTTCCAGGGCGGCCCGCAGGATCCGGTTCTCCGGGATGTCCTCGGTGAATTCGTCGTAGGAGACCTCCAGGGGCACCAGCATGCCGGGGCGGCGCGAGATCTGGTCCGACATCCGGATCCGGCCCTTTACGGTGCGCAGCGACTCGTCGACGTTCAGGTACCCCTGCAGCACCCCGCGGCTCAGGGCCCGGTCCGCGAGCTGGGCCAGCGACTCGGCCAGGGCGCTCCACAGGTCCGCGTCCTCGACGGCAGCCACGGCGTCATCGCGGAAGCCCTGGTTTTCGGTGTAGCCGAGCAGGAACAGCAGCCGCCCGAGGCCGAGCCGCTCCTTGGGCCGCACTTCGAGCTGCACCGACGGGGTGCGCACCGATCCGACCTTCCCGACGGGTTCAATCCGGAACAGGCCCATGCCCAGCGGCGAGGCCTTGGCCAGTCCGCTGCCGTTGATGTACGCGGCGCTGCCGGCATCGATCCGCTCCACCACTCCCCCGGACAACTCGTCCAGCACAACGTGCTGGACGGAGCCCTGAAGGGCGGGACTAGACGCGCGCAAGGCGGGCCAACAGCTGCTCCAGACCGAACCGTTCTTCCAGCTGCGCCCGGTTGAGCTGGCCGTGGTAGTGCTCTTCGAGCAGCGGCATGAGCTCGTACTTCCAGATCCGGCGGAGCCCGGTGGGGGTCTGGGCGGCCTTCTTCATGAAGTACGACGGCCCGATCATGAGGTCGCGGTCCCATTCGTCGATGGCGGTGTTCAGCTCATCGAGCAGGAGCGCCGGCGTCGTGTCCAGGTCGCGGGCCTGCAGGAAGCGCAGCAGCGAGCCCTTCACCGGTTCCGTCTTGGGGTGCAGCTCGATGAAGGAGAACCGGCGTCGGATGGCGGCGTCCATCATCGCGATGGACCGATCGGCGGTGTTCATGGTGCCGATGATGTACAGGTTGTCCGGCAGCGAGAACGGCTCCGTGGGGCTGTACTGCAGGTAGATGCGGTCGTCGCGGTATTCCAGCAGGAAGTACAGCTCGCCGAAGACCTTCGCCAGGTTGGCGCGGTTCATCTCATCAATGATCAGGAAGTAGGGCTTGCTCTCGTTGCCCGGTTTCGCGGCTTCCTCGGCCAGCCGGCGCAGCGGTCCAGCGACCAGCTTGAAGGACACCTGGCCTTCGTCGGTCTTGTCCGGGCGGTACCCCTCGAAGAAGTCCTCGTAGGCGTAGGAGGGGTGGAACTGGACGAGTTTGACCCGTTCCTCACCGGTATCGCCGGCCAGCTCGGCCGCGAGGTGCTTGGCCAGGTAGGTCTTTCCGGTGCCGGGAGGGCCATAGAGCACCAGCTGGCGGTTTTCCTCCAGCAGTTCGGCGATTTCCTGAAGGGGTTCGAGGTCCATGTGCAGGGACGCGGCGAATTCGGCCGTCAGCGGGCGGAAGCCCTCGCAGGGAGGTTCGACGACGGCGTCCGGCTCGGCGCCGTCGTCCGGCTCTGCCTCGGCTTCGGCGGGCAGAAGGGTATCGAGCGCCTGGATGACCCGGGTGACGTCCACGATCAGCCCCGAGCTGGCCAGCTGACGCTGTACGTGGCGGGGCAGTTCTGCCGTCGAGTGGACCTCATCGAACCAGCGGACCTTGCGGCGCAGCCGCCGGTTGTCCTCGTAGTGCTCGGGCTCGCCGAGGACCACGCCCACCCGGACGGTGCCGGAGTGCTGGTACAGCGTGAGATCGCCCGGTTTCATGACGGTCAGGAAGGCGAAGACGGCCGTTTTGGTGTCTTCGCGCTCCACGTAGCTGAGGTGCTTGTAGTCCTCGTCCACGGCGTGCTGGACCACGCCCGCGGTCACCCCGGGATCGAGCAGGCGGAGGTGTTCGACGTCGAGCGTCACCGCCTCCTCTTCCTGCCAGGTGGCGAGCAGTTCGGCGTTGTCGTGGTGGCTGCGCAGCAGCCAGGCCCGGCGGCCGGGGTCGCCCACCTTGCGCCACTGGCTGACCAGCTGCCGGGAGTACCAGTCGATCCGCTGGCCGGCCTGCTCGTCCAGGTGCAGCCGGATCCGGTGGATGTCGGCCGAAACTTCCTCGTCCGTGTCCCCCTTGGCGCCGCCCACCAGGGACGCGAACGCGTCGCGGATTTCCTGGCGTTCGACGTCGGCGACTACGGGTTCGAAGTATGCGGGCCAGACCAGGAATTCAATGCTGCGCCGGATCGCGGGCTGGTCTTCGGGAGTGCCGGCGGTGAGTTCGTGGAAGGCCAGGGGGTCTGCGACGGCGGCCTCGACGACGGCGGTGGGCTGGGCGTCGACGTGGGCCACGAAGCGGCAGAGCCACTTCAGGTGGTCCCAGATGGTCCAGTTGAACTCCGCCGTGCGGTCCCGGATGACCCCGTGGTCCGTCATGCCGGCATAGAGTTCCTCGGGCAGTTCCAGGGGCGGCTCCAGCCAGGACGCGGCCTCCGCGACCCGGGCCCTTTTGACCTTCAGCGACTTCACCTCGTGCGCCAGCGGCAGGGACTGCAGGAAGAGCAGTTCCACGGCCAGCTGCTTCGCCCCGCGGGACGCGCCCTCCAGGTTCTGCCGGAGGTTGGTCATCATGGGCGCCTTCGGGTCCGTGGCGCCGCTGTCCAGGCGTTCGAGCAACTCGGCGGCGGCCTCGGCCGTCCACGTCATGGTGCGCCCGTCCAAGGCAGAGGGCTGGCCGTTCAGGCCGGCGCCGAGTACAAACCAGGCCGCGTCCTCGATCTCTTTGGAGATGCCGAGGGCGCGGTGCATGGCGGTCTTTGGCGATGGGGTCATGTTTTCAATTTACAGGCTAAAGCTGAACGAAGGCATAAAAGGGCGACACTAGTTACCCTTCAGTAGGGCCGCCGCCGTGAGGCTGACGGGCCGTGCGGACCCCTATTTGGCGGCCGGGCTGCGCTTGACGCCGAAGGTGAAATACGTGCCCGGGCCCACAAAGTTCACCAGGGTCGCGGCCCGCCACAGCGCCTTGCTGCCGCGGATCTCGGCCGCGGGGCGGCGGGAGATATCCCGCTGGGCGGCAATCAGCAGGGAAATCTGGACCACGGCGGCCGTGATGGTGCCGATCTTGGCCATCGGCGAGAGTTCTTTCCAGGTCTTCTTCCGCGGGTTGCTTCGCTTGGCCATCATTGCTGCTCCTCGCTCTCGACGCTCCGGAGTCCCCCGGGCCCGTTCAGTCTAGGACCGATCCCGGGGGCGAGGTAGGGCTAGTGGGCCTGGTGGACGGCCATAAACGGGGCGAGCTTRGCCCTCTGTTCCGGGGTCAGGCGCAGGACGCGCCCCGTGGCCTCGTCCACGAAGGCCAGGTGGCTGCTGGCCTTGACGCAGTCCTCGCCGGTGACGGGGTCCTGGACGAGGTAGTGGATGTCGAAGCTGGCGCCCTTGACCGCGCCGACCCAGAGCTGGACCACGGCCGGGATGTTGCGGTACTCCAGGGTCCGGACGTACCGGATCCGGTGCTCGACCACCAGCGCCAGCGTCCCCTCCGGCACATCGTTGAAGAGCGACACCTCGGGTTCGATCCCGGGCAGGCCAGCCCCGCGGGGCGGCCCGAAGGCGGCGATGCGCGCCTCCTCCAGGATCCGGACGAGCTGCACGTTGTTGATGTGCCCGTACGCGTCCATATCGCCCCAGCGCATCGGCACCTTCACCTCGAGGCGGCGCGGCCCGTCCGCCCCGGCCACGGCGGCGCTCAGCTGTGGACCGCCGTCGGGTCCTCCAGGACGGACGCCTCGGCGTCCTCCCCGGCGAACTGGGACATGTACAGCCGGTAGTAGGCACCCTGCAGCTCGAGCAGCTGTGCGTGGCCGCCCTGCTCCACGATGCGCCCGGACTCCATCACCAGGATGGTGTCGGCGTCGCGGATGGTGGAGAGGCGGTGGGCGATCACGAAGCTGGTCCGCTCGGTGCGCAGCGCGGCCATGGCCTTCTGGACCAGGACCTCGGTGCGGGTGTCGACCGAGCTGGTGGCCTCATCCAGGATCAGCAGCGAGGGGTTGGCCACGAACGCCCGGGCAATGGTGATCAGCTGCTTCTCACCGGCACTGACGTTGTTGCCTTCCTCGTCGATGACCGTGTTGTAGCCCTCCGGCAGGGCCCGGACGAAGCGGTCCACGAAGGTGGCCTTCGCTGCGGCCATGATCTGGTCCTCGGTGGCGTCCAGCTTGCCGTAGCGGATGTTCTCGTAAATGGTGCCGCCGAACAGCCACGCATCCTGCAGGACCATACCGACTTTGGAACGCAGTTCGGAGCGGCTGAGCCTGGTGATGTCGACGCCGTCGAGGGTGATGCTGCCTGCGTTGAGCTCGTAGAAGCGCATCACCAGGTTCACCAGGGTGGTCTTGCCGGCCCCGGTGGGACCAACGATCGCGACCGTGTGGCCCGGTTCGGCGGTGAAGGAGAGGTCCTCGATCAGCGGCTTGTCCGGGGTGTAGCTGAAGGTGACGTTCCGGAACTCGACGTGCCCGTCGGTCTTGGCCGGCAGGTGTTCGGTGGCGGTCTCGGCGTCCTGTTCGTCGGCGTCGAGGAATTCGAAGACCCGCTCGGCCGAGGCCACGCCGGACTGCAGCATGTTGGCCATACCGGCCATCTGTCCCAGGGGCTGGGTGAACTCGCGSGAGTACTGGATGAACGCSGTSGCGTCSCCCAGGCTCATGCCGCCTGAGGCCACCCGCAGGCCGCCGACCACGGCGATGCCCACGTAGCTGAGGTAGGAGACGAACTGCATGACCGGCATGATCATGCCGGAGACGAACTGGGCACCGAAGCTGGCCTTGTAGAGTTCCTCGTTGCGCTCGTCGAAGCGGGCCAGCATGTCGGCGTCGCGGCCGAACACCCGGACGAGGTCGTGGCCGGAGAACGATTCCTCGATCTGGCCGTTCAGTTCGCCGGTGTTCTTCCACTGCGCCGCGAAGAGTTTCTGGCTGCGCGCGCCGATGATGCCTGCCGCGACACCGGAGAGCGGGAGCGCGATCAGGGCGATCAGGGCCAGCTGCCAGGACACGATGAACATCATGATCACGATGCCGAGCACGGTCAGGGCCGAGTTCACCAGCTGCGCGAACGCCTGCTGGAGGGCCTGCTGGATGTTATCGACGTCGTTGGTGACGCGGGAAAGGATGTCCCCGCGCTGGCGGGTGTCGAAGTAGTTCAGCGGGAGCTTGTTGAGCTTCTTCTCGGTGTCATCGCGCAGCCTGCGGACCACACGCATCACGAGCACGTTCAGGACGTAGCCCTGCAGCCAGAGGAAGATGTTGGCGACGAAATACATCACCAGGACCACGCTGATCAGGAACGCGAGCTTCTGGAAGTCGATGCCGACCCCGGGAACGACGTCCATCCTGGACAGCATGTCCGCGAAGTTGTCCTGGCCCTGGGTACGCAGCCCGGCGATGAACTGGTCCTTGGTGACGCCGGCCGGGAGCTGTTTGCCCACCACGCCGCCGAAGATCACGTCCATGGCCTGGCCGAGGATGCGCGGGGCGATGACGTTGAGGACGACGGCGACGGTCACCATGGCCAGGACGGTGACGATGCCGGCGCGCTCGGGCTTCAGCAGTCCCATCAGCCGTTTCGCGGACGGCCAGAAGTGCTGGGCCTTCTTTGCGGGCACACCGAACATCCCGCCATCGGCCTCGCCGGGGGTGAATTCCTCTTCGTAGAAGTCGTCGTCGGACGCGTCGTCGGGCGCCGCGGCGGCGTCGTGCGGGGTCTTGGCAGCCAGTTCGGGGCTGAGCTTTTCGTTGGTGCTCACGCGATGGCCTCCGCGGTCAGCTGGGATTCGACGATTTCCTGATAGGTGCTGGAGCTCTCCAGGAGCTCCTCGTGGGTTCCGCGGTCCACGATCCGGCCCTTGTCCAGGACCAGGATCTGGTCCGCGTCCGCAATCGTGGAGACGCGCTGGCCCACGATGATGACGGTGGCGTCCGCGGTTTTGGCTTTAAGCGCCCGCCGGAGCCGGGCGTCGGTGGCGACGTCCAGGGCCGAGAAGGAGTCGTCGAAGAGGAAGACCTTGGGTTCGGTGACGAGGGCGCGGGCGATGCACAGGCGCTGGCGCTGCCCACCGGAGACGTTGGTGCCGCCCTGCGCGATCCGGGACTCGAGCCCGTTCTTCTTTTCACGGACGAAGTCCGCGGCCTGGGCGACCGTGAGGGCGTCCCAGAGGTCCTGGTCGGTGGCTTCAGGCTTGCCGAACCGCAGGTTGTGCTCGATGGTGCCGGAGAACAGGTAGGGCCGCTGCGGAACCATCGCCACGCGTCCGGTGATCTCGGCGCGGTCGAGCCGGGTCACCGGGACGCCGTCGAGCAGGACCTCGCCGGAGGCGGCGTCGAAGAGCCGGGGCAGGAGCGCCAGCAGGGTGGTCTTGCCGGCGCCGGTGGACCCGATGATCGCCACTGTCTGGCCGGGTTCGGCGGTGAAGCTGATGTCGCTGAGGACCGGCGCCTCGGCACCGGGGTAGGCGAAGGAGACGTTGCGGAACTCCACCCGGCCGGTCTTGGCGGCGGGCGCCTCGGGGCTGAGCGGTTCGTGGATGGAGGGTTCGACGTCGAGCACCTCGCCGATGCGGTCCGCACATACCGAGGCCCGCGGGATCATCATGGCCATAAACGTCCCCATCATGACGGCCATCAGGATCTGCAGCAGGTACTGCAGGAACGCGGTCAGGGACCCCACCTGCATCTCCCCGGCGTCCACCCGCTGGCCACCGAACCAAAGGACGGCGGCGGTGGAAACGTGCAGGATCATGCCGATCGCCGGGAACATCAGCACAAACAGGGAGCCGATTTTCAGCGACACGTCTGTGAGTTCCTTGTTGGCGCCGCCGAAACGGTCCGCCTCGTGGGGTTCGCGCACGAAGGCGCGGACCACGCGGATGCCGATGATCTGTTCGCGCAGGATGCCGTTGAGCCGGTCGATCTTGGCCTGCATGGAGCGGAAGAGCGGCATCAGGCGGACCACGAGGTACCCGACCACCACCACCAGGAGCGGCACGGAGACCCAGACCAGCCAGGACAGGTTGAGGTCCTCGCGGAGGGCCATCACGATGCCGCCGATGCACATGATGGGGGTGGCCACCATGAAGTTCAGCCCCATGAGCATCAGCATCTGGACCTGCTGGACGTCATTGGTGCCGCGGGTGATCAGGGTGGGTGCGCCGAAGACGTTCACGTCGCGGGCGGAGAAGCTGCTGACCTTGCGGAACACCCCGCGGCGCAGGTCCCGGCCGAAGGCCATCGCGGCCTTGGACCCGAAGTAGACACCGGCGATCGCCGTGACCACCTGGACCAGCGCCACCGCGAGCATCAGCCCGCCGGTCCGCCAGATGTAGTCAGTGTCACCGCGGGAGACGCCCTCGTCGATGATCTGGGCGTTCAGGCTTGGCAGGTAGAGGGCCGCAATGGTGGAGGCCAGTTGGAAGACGACAACGGCCGCAATATACGGCAGGTACGGCTTGGAATAGCGCCGTATAAGGGTGACAAGCATGCCCGCGGGTCCTTCGGAAGGGTTTGTGTAGCGCAGAAGAGAAAAATGGCAGGAGAGGAACAAGGAAAGTATTAGCAGGAGGGGCCGACAGCGTCGGCTGTCCTACTCTACGAAATCCGCCGCCGGCGCGGAACCTCCGGGAACGAATGTCATCCAATCGTTTTAGGAGGTGGGCCGCTGCGGCTCTGGAAAGAGTGCCCGAAGCGGGCCCTGGCGGCAGGACAGCGGCCCCGCGGCCCCCTGGATCGGGAGCTGCGGGGCCGCTGGTGGTGGTGTGCCGGCCTACTCGCCGCGGTGGCGGGCGTGCGTGGCGATGTAGTCGGCCGCGGCGCGCTGCAGTTTGCGCTCCTTGGCCAGCTGGCGGCGCAGCCTGGTCAGCTCATCGCTGACACGGGCCTGCTCGGCGGCGATGGCCCGCTGTTCGGCAGCCTGCTCGTGGACGGCGCGGAGCGCGTCGGCGAGCTGGAGCTGCTGCTCGGCGAGCAGCCGCTGGGTCTGGACCAGCAGGGGCACGATGTCAGCGTCGTCGGCGCGGGCCTCGGCCACCAGGGTCCGGGCCCGGAGCCGGGCACCTTCCCGCTCGTTCCTGGCCTCCCCTTCAGCGGACGGACGGTGGTCCTGGCCGAGCCGGGCGGCGTCCGGGAAGCGGGATTCGGCGGTCCGCTGACGGCTCAGGACCTCGATGAACTCACGGTCCAGGTCGACGATGCCGGTGGCCGGCCCGTCCGTAACGGAGTCCGTTTCCCGGCCGGCGACGACGGCGTGGGCTTCTGCCCCGGCGTCGACGTCGGCGCCCGAACCGGTGACGGACGCGGAGGCCGCGGCGGCCGCCGACGACTCCGGCTGGAGATCCACCGTGCGGCGCAACGGCTTCTCTTTGATGAACAGCACGGCGATCAGGGCAACCACACCGATGATGGCCGAGATCAGGAAGATCTCCGCGGTGGCGTCACCGTAGGCGGCGCGCATGATGTCGCGGATCCGCGGCGGCAGGTCCTTGAGGTCCATGCTGGCCCCGGCCGAGCCGCCCTTGACCGGAATCCCGGCGGCGGCCAGGCCCTCGGTGGCGAGGGTCTTGACGCGGTTGCCCAGGACGGCGCCGAGCACCGAGACACCCGCGGCGCCGCCGACCGAGCGGAAGAACGCAACCGAGGCGCTGGCGGTACCGATGTCGGTGGCCCGGACGGTGTTCTGCACGGCCAGCACGAGGTTCTGCATCAGCAGGCCCAGGCCCAGGCCCAGCACGGCGGTGTAGATGCCGGTCAGCCAGAGCTCGGTGGTGTGGTCGATGGTGCCGGCGAGGCCGAGGCCGCCGATCAGCAGGATGGAGCCGGCGATCAGGTAGCGCTTCCACTTGCCGGTGCGGCTGATCAGCTGGCCGGAGAGCACCGAGCCGATGAGGTTGCCGGCGATCATGGGAAGGGTCAGCAGGCCGGCCTCGGTGGGGCTGGCGCCGCGGGCCACCTGGAAGTACTGGCCGAGGAATGCGGAGGAGCCGAACATGGCGACGCCCACGGCCACGGAGGCCAGGATGGAGAGCGCGGTGGTGCGCTCGGAGATGATCTTGAGCGGGATGATGGGCTGCGCCACACGGGACTCGACCAGCACCAGCAGGCCAAGGAGGACGACGCCGCCGCCCACCATCGCCGCGGTCTGCCAGGACCACCAGTCGTAGTAGTCCGGGTTGCCGGCGAAGGATACCCAGATCAGCAGGAGGCTGACGCCGGAGGTCAGCAGGATGGAGCCGAGCCAGTCGATCTTGGCCGGGCGCTTGACGTGCGGCAACTTCAGGGTGATCTGGAGCAGGATCAGGGCGATGACGGCCAGGGGCACGCAGACGAAGAACGTCCAGCGCCAGCCGAGCGGGCTGTCCACGATGAACCCGCCAAGGAGCGGGCCGCCGGCGGTGCCGACCGCCATCACAGCGCCCATGTAGCCGGAGTACTTGCCGCGGTCGCGGGGCGGAATCATCGATCCCATGATCGCCTGGGCCAGAGCCGTGAGGCCGCCCATCGCGACGCCCTGGATGACGCGGGCCGTCAGCAGCAGCGGAATGGTCTCCGAAAGACCGGCCATGACCGAGCCGGCCACGAAAATCACGATGCTCAGCTGGACCAGGAACTTCTTGTCGAAGAGGTCCGCCAGCTTGCCCCAGATGGGGGTGGTGGCGGCGTTGGCCAGGAGCGCGGCGGTGATGACCCAGGCGAAGTCGGTCTGGGTGCCCTTGAGCTCGGACATGATGGTGGGCAGCGCGTTGGCGACGATGGTGCTGCTGATGATGGCGGTGAAGAACGCCGCGAGCAGGCCGGTCAGGGCTTCCATGATCTGCCGGTGGCTCATGGCCACCTGGGGTGCCGGGTGCGGGTTCGGGGTGGGTGCCGGGGGAATTCCGGCGGCGGCAGCGTGGCTGGCCATTGATTTACTCCTCAACAAAGGTGGTCGTGTCGGTGGATCCGGCCGTCTTTGCCCGGGCTGAACTCCGTAGGGATTCAGCTAGTTTTTTCAGGGTGCGTGCGGTCTCTTCGACGTCGTCCTCGCTCCAGTCCTGCAGGAAGACCTGCAGGGCGGCTGCACGCTGCGCCTCGATGGACCGGAGCTTCTCGATCCCGGACGGTGAGAGCGCGATCAGCTGCGCCCGGCCGTCCTCGGGGTCGGGCCGGCGGACCACGTAGCCGTGGTCGACCAGTTCGGCGAGGTGCCGGCTGAGCACGGGAGCGCTGACGCCGAGCCGCTCCGCAAGCTGCGTGGCCCGGGTTTCGCCCTCCCCCACAAAGCGCAGGACGCCCTGGAGCGCGACGCCGGTTTCGTCGCCGCGGAGGTTCGCCGCAGCAACGCACCGGACGGCGCGCTGGAGATCAAAAATGTGGTGGACCAGATTGGCCGCAGTAGTCGACGCGACTGACATATGTGGGTACGCCCCCTTATTTGCTTGCCCGAAGCAACAATACCTTAAATTGATTGCTTTGGGAAACTAAGAAGCGCACGGGAGGGGGTCCGGAAACGCCTCAGACCCCGAATCCGGGCGGACTCAGGGCCTGAGGCGGACGGGGTGCTGGTGCCTAGACGTCCAGGTGGGTGGGCGCGAACATCTTCAGGAGCGTCTCGACGACAACGACGTTGGGGCCGTCAGCGGCGAACCCGGCCGCCAGGGCATCCCCCACATCCTCCGGGGCCACCCGCACGGCCGGGACCCCGAAGGCCTCGGCCAGTTTCACGAAGTCCGGGCGGGCGAGTTCGGTGGCGGTGGCCTTGCCGAAGGCGCCCACCATGTATTCGCGCAGAATGCCGTAGCCGCCGTCGTCGACGATCAGCCAGGTGACCGGGACGTTGTGCTGCTTGGCGGTGGCCAGCTCGGAGATGGAGTACATGGCCGAGCCGTCGCCGGAGACGGCGAGCACCCGGGCGGGCTTGCCGGAGGTGCCCGTGGTCTCCAGGCCCACGGCCCCGCCGATGGCTGCCGGGAAGCCGAAGCCCAGGCCGCCGGCACCCTGGGCGGAGTGGAACTGGCCCTCGCGGGCGTCCCAGCAGGACCAGCCCCAGTAGGCGGAAATGGTCATGTCCCAGAAGGTCTGCATGTGCGCGGGGACGGCCTCGCGGATGTCGGCCATGAATTTCAGCTCTTTGCCGAGGTCCTGGGATTCCAGGCGTGCCGTGACCTTGGCCAGGGTGTCCTTGACCAGGTCCTCGGGGGTGCTGCCGTGCCAGTCCGCGCGCTCGCCGTGCGGTTCCGTCAGGGCCGCGTCGAGGGCTGCCAGCGCCTGGCCCGCGTCGGCGCGGATACCCAGGCCCGGCCGGTTGGATTCGAGCACCCGGGGTTCGGCGTCGATCTGGATGATCCGGCCGCGCGGTTCGAAGGTGAAGTAGTTGGAGGTGACTTCGCCCAGCGAGGATCCGATGACGATCAGCACGTCCGCGTCCTCGAGCAGCTCGGTCATGTACTGGTCCTCGATCCAGGACTGGAGCGAGAGGTCATGGTTCCAGGGGAAGGCGCCGTTGCCGCCGGGCGTGCAGATCACCGGGGCGCGGAGCTTTTCGGCGATGGACAGCAGGGACTTCTCGGCCCGGCCGCGGCGGGTGCCGCCGCCGGCGATGATGGCCGGGCGCTTGGCCTCCGAGAGCCAGGTGACGGCTTCGCGGACGAGCTCCACGCGGGGCGGGTTGTCTGCGGCTTCGGCGAGCGCGTCCTCCACCGGCGGGACCATGATCGGATCCAGCAGGACGTTCTGCGGGATCTCKAGCCAGACGGGGCCCTGCGGCGAGGAGATGGCCTCGGTCCAGGCGTCCTGGATGGCCGAGGGGATCCCGGAGGCGTGCTGGATCAGCCGCTGGCTCTTGGTGACGTTGGCGGCCGAGGCCTTCTGGTCATCGAGCTGGTGCAGCATGCCCTTGCGCCGCGCGCCCAGGCCTTCGAGCGGAATCTGGCTGGCCACCACCACCATGGGCACCCCGGTGGCGTAGGCCTCCTGCAGTCCGGCCAGGGAGGTCAGGGCGCCGGGGCCGGTGGAGAGGAAGAGGACCCCCACCTCGCCTGTGGCGCGGGAGTAGCCGTCTGCTGCGAAAGCTGAGTTGTTTTCCACCCGCGAGGAGACGAAGTGCAGGTTCCCGCGGCCCATCGCATCGAACAGGCCCAGCGCGTGCTGGCCCGGGATGCCGAAGACGGTTTTGGCGCCGAGCGCCTCGAGGGTCTCGACGACGAGGTCGCCGCCGTTGCGCACGCCGCTCACTGGGCGACTCCGGCTTCGACGGGACGGGCAGCGGGCGCGCTGAAACCTGCCGGACGGCGGGTCTCGCGGCCGAGGGCCTGGGCGGCATAGCCGTTCGGCGCACCGGTCCGGTCGCCGTCGACGGCGTTGTCAGCCATCAGGGTGACCAGTTCGTAGGCGACATGGCTGGCGGCCACCCCAGTGATTTCCGCGTGGTCGTACGCCGGAGCGACCTCGACGACGTCGGCCCCCACCAGGTTCATCCCGCGGAAGCCGCGGATGATCTCCAGCAGCTCGCGGCTGGTGAGGCCGCCGGCTTCCGGGGTTCCGGTGCCCGGGGCGTGGGCGGGGTCGAGGACGTCGATGTCCACGGAGATGTACAGCGGGCGGTTGCCGATCCGGTCGCGGACCTTGGCCACGGTTTCCAGGACGCCCTGGTAGTAGACGTCGGCGGAGGTGACGATCCCGAAGCCGAAACGGTGGTCGTCGTCGAGGTCCTTCTTGCCGTACAGCGGGCCGCGGGTGCCGATGTGGCTGGTCGCCTCGGTGTCCAGGATGCCTTCCTCGACGGCACGCCGGAACGGGGTGCCGTGGGTGTATTCGGCGCCGAAGTACGTGTCCCAGGTGTCCAGGTGGGCGTCGAAGTGGAGCATGGCCACGGGGGCGCCGGCACGTTCGGCGGCGGCGCGCAGCAGCGGCAGGGCGATGGTGTGGTCCCCGCCCAGGGTCAGCAGCTTGCTGCCGGCGGCGGTGAGGTCCAGGGCGTTCTGCTGGATGGTCTCGATGGCCTCGTTGATGTTGAACGGGTTGACGGCCATGTCCCCGGCGTCGGCAACCTGGATGTTCTCGAACGGGCTGACGTCCCAGGCCGGGTTGTAGGGCCGGAGCAGACGGCTGGCCTCACGGACGTGGTTGGCGCCGAAACGCGCGCCGGGACGGTAGGAGACCCCCGAGTCGAACGGGACGCCGACCACCGTGACGTCGGCCTTTGCCACCTGGTCCAGGCGCGGCAGGCGGGCGTAGGTGGCGGCGCCGGCGTAGCGCGGGATGCGGGAGGAATCGATGGGGCCAAGGTTGCCGTTGGCTTCGATGCGCAGCTCTTCCAAGAGGGCGTCTCCTTCGAGGGTTGTCCGACTGGTGTGACTGTCATCATACACTCGAAGTTGCCCGTCGCGCATCAAATGTTTACCTTCTGGCGGCCGGCCCCTACTGGCTGGCGGCGGGGACCAGCACCCAAAGCACCTCGACCGGCTCGTTAGTGGGATTGATCCACGTGTGCGGCTCCCGGCCCGGGAAAGTGACCGTATCGCCGGTTTCCAGCTCGAACTCCTCATTGGTCAGGATCAGCCGGATACTGCCCTTGACCACATGAAGGACGTCGACATCGCAGTCGACGGCGTAGAGCTCGGACTCGCCGCGGCCCTGCGGCTCGATGACGGCCTGGATAATCTGGACCCGGCGCTCGGAGCGCGCAGTGAGGAGCCGTTCGACGATCCCCTCGCCGCCAAGCGAGATCCGGGGACCGTCGCCCTTTTTGGTCAGGTGGGTTTCCGGGGCGGCAAAGAGGTCCCCGATCGAGATGGAG